>CAZKZR010000361.1:0-3926 GCA_964557245.1 uncultured Anaerolineaceae bacterium
GCCCTGATGAGCGCTTACCCGCGCCCCCGTCCGGGGTTCGAAGACTACTTCCTCGTCAAACCGATCGAGTTCGACCGGCTGCTCGCGATTCTCGAAACGATCGAACAGGAAGACTGGTAAAGCCGTGGCCCTCGCCCGGGTGCGCCGGGACGCCATACTGGAACCAGTGGCCGCCCCGGCAAAACGCGAACACATCGAAGAGTTCGACCTCCTCCGCGGCGCGGCGATCATCGCCGTAGTCTTCCTGCACGCGTACTTCACGCCCTGGCCGGAAGCGTCCCAGGACGGGCTCACGGCTCTGCACTTCGCCCATCTCTTCGCCCATGGCGCTGTGCCGCTCTTCCTCTTCATCTCCGCCTATCTCCAGGGCGCCGGCCCCATCGAGACGCCCTGGCGCCACCTCCGCCATCGCTTCACGACGATCTGGCTCCCCGTAACGCTCTGGATGGCGGCCACCCTGCTGTACCGGCTCGCCACCAATGACCACGCCACGCACGTCTGGCGCGACCTGGCCCTCTTCGATATCTCCGGGCAGTTCTATTTCGTCTGGCTGCTGTTGGTGTTTGGGCTGGCGCTCACGCAGGCGCACCGCCTCGGAATCCAAACCGTCTGGTATCTCACGGCGGCCGCGTTCGCAGTCAACCTTGCCTGCATCGCCTGGTACGCCTCGGCTGACGGCCTTTCGGGCATCTTCGCCACGCTGGCCTACCGCAACCCGGCCGCCTGGGTGTTCTTCCCGATGTTCGGTTACGCGCTGGGCCGCGCCAGCATCCCCCGGGTCTCCGGCAGGATCGCCGCATCCGTGGCCGCGGGCATGGTGGTGGTCGCGGCGGTGTATCTCTACAACGGCATCGCCTTCGACCGCTATCCGGTGAGCTATTTCGGCCTGACCATCTTCCTCTTCAGTTCCGGTGGCCTCGTGGTGTATCCGTTCGCCGCCACCTGGCTGCTGAAGTTCCGCCTTGCCTCCCGGCCGCTCCTCGGCCTCGCCCGGTACGCCTTCCCCATTTACCTGGTGCACCTGCCCTTCGCCATGGGCTTCGGTACGCGCGAACTCCTCGGCGATGGCGCCGAATGGAGCAACTACTGGCTCCTGCTCTTCGCCAACGCGCTCGTCGGGCTCTTTGTCTCGCTCGCGTTCGTCCGCGAACTCGAAAAGGCCAGTCCCCGCCTCGGCCGTGTGCTTCTCGGGGTCCGGCGCAGCGCCGGCGAACGCGGCCGTTTCCGCAGGCCGGGTAAGCGCGAAAGGGCGCCTCGGACCGCCTGAGTCCCCGGTGCCGCGCCGGCTGCCATCCGGTAGCATCCGCGGCCGGAGGTGCTTCCATGGATATCCGGCTCGATTGGCTCGGCTGCGCAACATTCCGCTTGACCCTCGGCGACACCGTCGTGTTTCTCGACGCCTACATGGACCGCGTCCCCAGCGCGCCCGTGGTCGGCCTCCGCGCCGCCGAAGTTACGAAGGCTGACTTCGTGCTCGTCGGCCACGCGCACTTTGACCACATCGCCGGCGCCGAAACCATCGCGAAGAACACCGGCGCCAGGGTCATCGGCTCGCACGAAAGCTGCCGCGTGATGCGCGAACAGGGCGTACCCGAAAGCCAGCTCGTCGCCTCGCAGGGCGGCGAGCGCCACCGCCTCGCGCCGGACGTCACCGTCCGCGTGCTGCCATCGCTCCACTCCTGCACCTGGACCACCGGCTCCCTCTCGGCCACCGAACCCACCACCGGAGACCTGGGGCTCTGTGAAGACGAACGAGCGGCGATGGCCGCTCAGCGCGGCCTGGGAGCCACCATCGGCCGCAGGGCCCAGAGTGAAGATGGCCCCGCCGCTGAGCTTCGTGCGCACCTCGCCGGCGCCGTGGGCTCCGGCGTGACGGGCGGGCCACTGGCCTACCTGATCGAAACGCCTCAGGGTTCGATCTTCTGGCAAGACACCAGCGGCTGCTGGACCGGCGTGCTCAAGGAGCTCACCCCGAAGCCGGACGTCGCCCTGCTTGCCGCCGCCGGACGCGGAAATATCGACGGTGAGCCCATCCAGGGCTCGCTCTCCCAGTTCGTCGGAATCGAAGCCGCTCACCTGCAGCCGAAGGTCATCATCCTCAATCACCACGACAACTGGATGCCTCCGGTCACGCCCGACGGCGGGACGGACGTCGCGCCCATACGGGCAGAACTCGCACGTGTGCTGCCGAACGCGAAGCTGCTCGAACCCGGCTACATGGAAGGCACCCCACTCCTGGGCTGATCCGCGGTCAGTGCTGCGCCAGCTGCTCCGCCGCCGGCGATTCGCCTGCTTCGGCCTTGCGCAGCAGCACGCCGACGCGCGGGATCGGCGGCAAGAGGAACGGTCCAACGTTCACCAGGTCGATGCCGTCGAAACCCGCCTCGGTGAACAGCGCCGCCAGCCGGCCCCAGCCACGCAGGTCGACTTCGTTGCAGCCACGGCTCATCAGCCATTCGTGCGCACGGTTCAGGTAGCTGCTGCGCACTGGTGCAACATCCAGCACCAGGGCAGCGCCGCCCGGCGCCAGGATTCGGCCCAGCTCATCCGCGAACGCCCGGCAGACGTCGTCATCGAAGCGCCGCAAGAAATAGAGCGACGTCACGCAATCGAACGACTCATCGCGAAACGGCAGCTTTTCCGGCCACCCGAGCACTTCCACCGGCCCCAACCCCCCGACGAGGTCAACCGTCACCGGCGACTCCGTGAGGCCGGCTTTCTGCGCGATGAGGTCGGCGAACGCTGCCGTCCCACATCCGATGTCCAGGTAGCGCCGCCCGGGGCAGAGGTCGATCAGGTCGATGATTCGCTGGACGCGGGGCGTGATCAGCGCCATCGCCGCCTGCGAGTTGATCGCCCGTGCCGCATACGCCGAGGCCCCGGTGATCCATGTCTCACGGGCAGTGATAGCCGCCCGGCGGCGGCGCATCACAGGGCGTACACCAGGCGCACCCGCGCTCCGGCCGGCGCCGAATCAAGCAGAGCCAGCAGCGCTCCGGCCTGTTCGGCCAGCGCGTCCGCGTTCCCGCGCCGCGCCAGCGTCACGCAGAGGGCGTCGGTTTCCAAAGCGCTCCGCAGCCCCTCGAGGTCGGCGCGAAGCGTGCCCGGTTCCTGCCAGGCCATCTCCAGCTTTTAGCGGTCCTCGGAATCTTCCGGTTCGGCTTCGTAGAACGTTGTCAGCGCCCCGAGGCGCACCCGGTGCTCGTCGTGAAGGCGGTCTGCCAGGGCGATCAACGGATGGGTTGCCCCGAACCCCCGCGAAACCGCGAATGACATGAATGCGACCAGCGCCTGGCCTCCATCCGGCAGCTCCAGCCGGCTTGCCGTGTCTTCGATATCAAGCCAGAGCTGCACAACGTCTGAGAGTAGACGGCGAACGGGGAACGGGGAACCAGTCAGGCAACCGCGAACGGCGCCGGCGCCGCTGACCACGTGGGCGCGAAACGGAGCTGCGCTCCGCCACCGGGACAGAGCTCGCTGAAGTCCCGGTCATAGAGCGGAAGATGCGGCATGTACGGTGTGGCTTCCCGTCGAAGCCGGCGCGCCCAGTCCCTTCGCACCCAAAGGCCGTGTGCGTTGGAAACGAACGCCCGCGCCAGGTCCGCATGAATCCATGCGAGGACCGCTGCGCGTTCGGGCCCAACCTCGCGCTATTTCTCCCAGCACGCCGGCGGATGGCCGGCCAGCGGCACCGAGATGTGCGCCAGCTCGTGCTTCGCGATGAAGCGCACCACCTCGATCGGCACTCCCGGTCGGTTCAGTACCGGGTGGAAGACCACGATGTGACGGTCCCGTCCCATCCGGTGGAACCACACCCCCGCGAGCGGCCCGAACGCCTCTATTCGCGCCTCGACTTCGACTTCCAGCTCCGGGAACCAGATAGCGCGCGCCTCATCCAGCACCTCTGAAAACGAAAACGCGGTCGC
>CAZKZR010000362.1:0-3903 GCA_964557245.1 uncultured Anaerolineaceae bacterium
CTCAATCCTGAACTCTTCCAGGCGCTTAAGGAAGCTGCCGACCGACGCGGCCAGGCGCTCGATGACGCACTCGCGTCAGCCGTCAGGGAATACCTCAGGAGTGGCAAAATGACTGACGAAGAGTACGGAACGGCGTGGGATCGCCTTCGCAAGGATATCCAGTCCCACATGCCACCGGACGTGACCGACGAGGAAATCCAGCGCGATATCGACGCTGCGGTAGCGGAAGTCCGAGCGGAGCGGCTTGCTCGCGGTAATTGACACCAATATTTGGGTTTCCGCGACGCTCAGGCCGTCCGGCTTTTGTGGGCCCATCATCGATCAGGTGGTTCGTCGGAACGTCGTTCCGGTGGTGTGCGACCTGACCCTGACGGAAATCTCACAGGTGCTGAATCGTCCATCTCTGGCTCGACGCTATGGACTCAAGGCAGACGAGGTCTCACGAACTATATTGCTCCTCACGGAGCGGGCTGTTCGGATGCCGGATCCCGATATCAGACGGATCTCCCGTGACCCGGGTGATGACATCTTCATCGCCCTGGCTGTCGCCGCTCGGGCCGAATACCTGGTCACCCGCGACGACGACCTGAAACGGGATCTCGCTGTGGTGAGCCACCTCGCCGAGGCCGGCTGCGAGGTCGTCTCAGTCCGAGCCTTCATCGAACGCGTCGCTCGCTAGCGGTCCCAATCGCCTGGCAGTTGGAGCGGCTGCCAGCTGGGGTCTGGGCGCCAATCCGGCCACGGTTCACCGAATACACCATCGCCAGCCAGCGCCCGGTCCGCGACTTGCAGGCCATATTCCTTGAGATGCGCGAGCTGTTCGTGCGTGTACCAGCCGCCAGCGATGCCGATATCCACGAACTCGTCCTCATCCTTCCATTGCCACGCCGAGCGGTCGGGCGCTATGAGCATGTCGAGCGTCAGGTCCATGCTCTCGAAGCCCCGGTCATAGCGGCGGAACGGTTCCTGGAAGTTGATGTACCAGCAGCGGAAGGCCCAGTCGTCTTCGGCCCACATGAGCACCGTGGCGTGCTCGTCGCCTTCGCTGATGAGATGCAGGGCGTGATGCGTGTTCCAAATAGAAGTAGTGAGGTTTCGGGCGGCGACGAAGTCGCGTGTGGGACCGCCGTTCTCGTAAGCCATCCGAACGTACTTATCGCCCGGTCGTGTGTATAGCGCCACGAAGGCGCCAGAATCTACCACCACGCGCATCGGTGCTGCCCAGCGATACATTTCGCGCACATGCCGCATTACCACTGCCTGGCCGGGCTCGAACAGCTTCAAGAAACGCAGGCTCCTGGCGGCCACCGTACACAACAGCTCGTTGCCTTCGCCAGCCATCCCTCTTTACTATCCCGGCGAAGCGGCTCGGGGGAACGAGATGGCACAGGCACAGTCACGTCCGGAACTTTGGCCGGAAATCAAGGGCATGCTGCTCGCAGCGATGGCAATCTTCACGTACACGATTGCCATCGGCATCCTCAACGGCACCGACGCCGTGGATTTCGACCGCCGCCGGATTCTCGGTCACGTCCATGGCGGCACGCTCGGCTGGCTGACGCTCGCGGTCTTCGCCGCGTCGTTCTGGCTTTTCGGCGCCGGGCGGGCACTGTCTGATCAGGAGCGAAAGTGGGCGCGCTGGCTCGCCATCGGCGGCGTCGCGGCTTTCCCGTGCTACGTCGCGGCTTTTTCCTTGACGTACGGCAACGCACGGCCGCTCTTCGGCGCGCTGTCCACCATCGTCATCGCCGGGTTCTTCGCCTGGGTGCTGGTGCGGGCGCGAAAGATCGAACTCGGCGTGCCGCACTGGGGTTTCCTGGCGGCGCTGGGCACCTCGGTAGTCGGCGGCATCCTCGGCGTGCTGCTCGGCTGGAAGATCTCTCATGGCGCTGACTGGATCCCGGCGGACACCGACGGCGCGCACCCTGCCACCATGGTCGTGGGGTTCCTCGTCCCGGTAGGCCTTGCCATGAGTGAGTGGGCGTTCCACTTCCCCAGCCCGCCGAAGGCTACCCGCCTGGGCATCATCCAGATGATGTTCCCCTTCGCCGGTGGCCTCATCCTGATGCTCTCCATCCTCGCCGATATCACGCCGCTCGCCCCGATCGCCATCCTGCTCCAGATCATCGGTTTCGGGATTTTCATCAAACGAATGTGGCCGGCGTTCCGCCAGGTCGACTTCGTACAGGCCAGCCCCGGCCGGCACGCCGTGATGAGCGCCATTGCGCTGCTGTTTGTCATCGGTCTCGCCCAGTACTTCGTTATTAAGTACGAAGGCGACTTCGACCTGGTGCCGGACCACCAGCTGCTCGCGTTGGACCACTCGCAGTTCATCGGCCTGATGACCAACTCCATCTTCGCGATGTTGATGGCGGCCACGGTTGGGCGGCGTGGCGGCCGCGTGGACCAGGTCATCTTCTTCGCTGTGAACATCGGGCTCATCGGCTTCGTCGCCGGACTTCTCTTCGATGTGACGGTTCTCAAGCGCATCTTCACGCCGATCATGGGCGCCGGGCTGCTGCTTGGCCTCGCTGTCTACGCCCTGCGCTTGATGGAAGTAGAAGTGCGCGGTCTAACGACATCCGAACCGCTCGCCTCGGGCGCGCCGGGGCAATAGTGGGAGGTAGAATCGGGCGCACGTATCCCAGGAGAGGCCCGATGACTCAGCCGGCGTTCGATCACTCCGCCATGCTTGGCGGCTTGCGCTTCCATTACCGCGAATGGCCCAATCCCGGCGCCCAGGCGCTCGTCCTCTTGCACGGCTTCACCGGGCACGCCCGGTCGTGGGAGAGCTTTGCCCGCGCCATGCAGGCGGACTACCACGTGTACGCGTTGGACCAGCGCGGCCACGGCGATTCGGCCTGGACCGATGACTACTCCGCTGATGCGATGGTGGAGGACGTGCAGAAGTGGGTCACAGCGCTTGGCCTGAAGCAGTTCGTCCTCCTCGGGCTCTCCATGGGCGGGCGGAACGCCTACCAGTTCGCCTCCCAGCACCCGGAGGAAGTGCAGCGCCTGGTCATCGTCGATATCGGGCCGGAAATCGCGTCCGCGGGCTCCAATCGCATTGTCAGCGGCGTGCAATCGAACGACATCTTCGCCACCCCCGATGCGGCGGTGGCGGCGGCCCGGGCGGGCAACGCCAGGGCAGACGAAGCCGAACTGCAGCACCGCACGCGCAACAACCTGATGCTGCTCGATGACGGCAGCTGGACCTTCCGCTACGACAAGGCCCTCCGCACGAACCGCCTCCCTCGTCCGGATTCCGGCGACGCTTGGGCAATGCTCCCGAAAATCACCGCGCCCTCGCTGCTCATCCGCGGTGAACTGAGCGACGTGCTGGACCCGGCCGTCGCCGAGCGAATGCTGAAGGAGATCCCGGACTGCAAGTTCGCAACCGTGCCCGGAGCGGGCCACTCCATCCCACTGGAAAGCCCGGAGGGGTTCCTCGCGGCGGTGCGCACCTTCCTCTAACCGCCGCCGGACTGTGCGCTCTTTCGCATTCTTCCGTGCAATCTTTACCATCGGGTAGGGCCTCGGCGCGGGTTGCTGCCTACGGTAGATTGCATGGCAGTGACTTCGCCTCCACCCCTCGAGACTTCCCGTCCGCCGCAATGGACGCCGCGCCAGCGCGAAGTGCTGGACCTGCTCGTCAAGGGCCGCACGAACCGCGAAATCGCTGAGACCCTCGGCATCAGCCTGGACGGCGCGAAATGGCACGTGAGCGAGATCATCACGCGGCTCGGCGTGGATTCCCGCGAAGAGGCCGCGGAATTCTGGCGCCACGAAAACGGACTGCGGATGCGCTTTACCCGCATCGCCAGCGGTTTCAGCTCCGGGACCTTCAAATGGGTCGCGGCATCAGCGTTCGTTTCGGCTGTCGTTGTGGTGTCGGCCATGGTC
>CAZKZR010000363.1:0-3899 GCA_964557245.1 uncultured Anaerolineaceae bacterium
ATCGATGAATTCGCTCTCGCGGTCCACGGTGTAGGGGACGAAGTTGTAGAGCCGGCCGCTGAAGTTGACGGGTGAGCCATGGGTCAGGTGCCCGCCCTGGCTCAACTCCATGCCCATGATCGTGTCGCCGGGATTCACGAACGCCTGGTAGACGGCCATGTTCGCTTCGGCGCCGCTGGTGGGTTGGACGTTGGCGTGCTCGGCGCCGAAGAGTTGCTTTGCGCGGTCGATCGCGAGGTTCTCCAGTTCATCGCTGAACTGGTTGCCCGCGTAGTACCGCTTCCCCGGATAACCCTCCGCGTACTTGTTGGTGAACACGGAACCAGTCGCCTCGAGCACCGCCGCTGACGCGTAGTTCTCGCTGGCGATCATTTCCAGCGAATCGACCTGGCGGGTGCGCTCGTGCTCGATGATCTGTGCGACGGCGGGGTCAAGCCGGGAAAGGACGGACATAGCGGCCTCGCGGAATAGGTATGGGAGTCTCTCAAGGGTAGGCGGCGAGACGGGAACGGGGAACCGGCTCAGCGCTCGATCGCGTTGCGCAGGTCGCAATTCCCAAGGCGCGCGTCTGTTGTGAATTTCGCGGAGACCCAACCACCCGATGGCAGGTCGGGCGAGCTTACCCTGTACCAGCCCTCAGCCTCTGGAGCGTTCGGCGTTAGCGCACCCGGCTGGGTAAGCGCGAACCGCTCCGCTCGAACGCGTTGGCCGTCCTTCAGCGCGGCCACCACCGTCCCGGTCATCGCCGGCGTGGCCCGCACGTTGAGCGTGTCTGCTCCGGAGCAAATGAGCAGATCACCCGGCAAGTCCACCAGCCGGAAGTTCCCTTGCTGCGTGCCGAACCAGAATCCCCAGGTGCCATCGAGTTGTTTTCCCGCGTAGACCGCGGCTCCGCTGCCATCGCCGACCGGCGCTCGGAAGGACAACCGCATGATTCCGAGGTCGACGGACGGGCCCGGATTGGTTGTCGAAACACAGCCGGCCGAGTCGATGCAATCGGGCATAGCCTTTGCGCCACCGCCCATTGCTGCGGCCACGTTGCGGGCGGCCTCGAACATCTCGGTCGTCGGCGTGACCTTCCTTCGGAAAACCTCGTACTGCTGGCCGAGGAAGGCGCGGCCCTCCGGCCCAGGGTAGAGCCAGTCTTCGGCCAGCACGTAGGCACTTGTTACGCTGGTGATCGTCCAGCGATTCTTATCGTTCTTCGTCGGGCAATTGTCGGTGCAGTAGCTGAGCCTGAAATCAATGGCGGCTCTGACGGCGCCGGCCGTTCCGCCGCTTCGGCGGGTAATCGCGGTGATGAGGATGTGGGCGTTCTCAGGCGTGTTGCCGAATCCCCACACTTTCATTGCGCCGTCGCCGTACTGATCCCGCAGATCGGGCCGGGCATTCGCGCCGAAGTTCATGATATCCGTGCCCACCATCGCGACTTCCAGCTTGCCGCCTTCGGAGCGCCAGTTTCCGCCGGTCAGGCCCGGCATCAGCCGCGAGGTGAGAATCCCGGTCTGGCCATTTTGCAGGTAAGCATCGACCGTCTCGGCGTACGCCCTGATTCCTGCGGCGTCGTTGCTCTCGCTGTTCGCCGGAGCCGGCGTTGATGCCGGGATCGTCGGTACCGGCGTGGACGTTGCCTGGTCCGCCGGGGTGGACGCTGGCGAATCTGAACCGCTCGAACAGGCGGCGAACGCCAACGCGGCAACGGATAGGCCGATGGCGAAGAAGAACTGGAGTCGATTTGTTGGCTCGCGCATTTGGCTAACCTCCCACTCCAAAGACCAGGGGAGGGCCGAAACCTTACAGCCTTGCAACCGGGCGAAGCCTCTACTGGAGGGCGGGCAGCCGGTCTTTCACCCGGTCCAGGATGGTCATGCCGACGGCGTATTTCGTCATCAGAGGAAACTCCTCGTGGCTGCCGTCCTTGTAGAAGATGGTGACCTGGTTGGTATCGGTGCCGAAGCCGCTGCCTGCGGCGCTAACGTCGTTCGCGACGATGAAGTCGAGCCGTTTCGCCGGCAGCTTCGACTTCGCGTACTCAGCGACGTTCCGGGTTTCAGCGGCGAAGCCGACGCGCACGCCGCCCTTTGGCAGGCTGGCGATGATGTCCGGGTTCTTCTCGAGTTGCACAGTCAGCCCGTCTTCGGCGGTCTTCTTCATCTTGTGTTCGCTCGGAGTTGCGGGCCGGTAATCGGCGGGCGCAGCCGACATAATGATGGCGTCCGAATCCGCGGTGGCCTGCTCCAGCGCAACCAGCATCTCCGCCACGGTCGTGACGTCCACCCGGTGGATGCCGTACGGCGTATCAAGCGCGACAGGCCCCGTAACCAGGGTTACGAACGCCCCGCGGTCACGGGCGGCCTCAGCGATGGCGAAACCCATCTTGCCTGTGGAACGGTTGCCCACGAAGCGCACCGGGTCCAGCGGTTCCTGTGTGGCGCCGGCGCTGACCACGATGTGCCGCCCGGCGAGGTCGCCGCCGCGCTGGCCGAGGAGGGTACGCAGCGCCCCGATGACTTCCGGAGTCTCCGCGAGGCGGCCCATTCCCGTTCGTCCACTGGCGAGGCGCCCGGGCATTGGGCCGACAACCTCCACGCCGCGGTTGCGAAGCATGACGATGTTTTCCTGAGTCGCCGAGTGCTCCCACATCTGGTTATCCATCGCCGGAGCGATGAGTACGGGCGCCTGCGTCGCCAGGGCGGTCAAGGTCACCATGTCCGGTGTCTGCCCGTGCGCCAGGTTCGCGATGCAATCGGCGGTTGCCGGCGCAATGACGAGCGCGTCAGCCCGGCGGGCGACTTCTACGTGCGCCTCGGCTTCAGCGGCGATGAACATGTCCACGACGACGGGCCGGCCGGTGAGCGATTGGAACGTTAGCGGCGTGACAAACTGCGTGGCAGCCGGGGTCATGACCGCTTCTACCGTCGCGCCCGCCTGGCGCAGCTTGCTCGCGAGGTCGGCCGCTTTGAACGCTGAAATCGAGCCGGTCACACCGAGCACCACGTGTTTTCGGGCCAGCGGCAACAGGTTCGGTTCGATATCCATTCGGTTACTCGGCGTTCATTTCGTAGATCAGCCGCAGGCCAGTGAGCGTGAGGTCACCGTTGATCACGTCGATGCAGTCGGTTTCACGAGCGATGACCGCGGCGAGCCCACCTGTGGCGATCACCTTCGGTTCGCCTGAAAGTTCAGCCTTGAACCGTCGCACAAGGCCCTCCACAAGCCCGACGTAGCCGAACAGGATGCCCGATTGCATGGCGTGGATGGTGTTCTTGCCGATGGCCACAGGCGGCCGTTCCAGCTGGACGCGATACAGCATCGCTGCCCGGCTGAACAGCGCCTCGCTGGCGATCCCAACTCCTGGCGCGATGGCTCCGCCGAGGTAGTCGCCCTGTTCGTTCACCGCGTCGAACACGGTCGCGGTACCGAAATCCACCACGATGACTGGCGGGCCGTAGAGCTTGATCGCGGCGACAGCATCGATGATGCGGTCGGCGCCGAGTTGTTTCGGGTTGTCGTAAAGGATGCGGACGCCGGTGCGGAGCCCGTGGCCGACGACCATCGGCTCGATCCGGAAGTACTTCTTGCAGACTTGTTCGAACGTGGGGATGAGCGGCGGAACATCGCACCCAACGATGCAGGCGTGGATTTCTGTCGCCTTGATGCCGGCCGTGCTGAGCAGGTTCATCAGCAGCACGCCGTATTCGTCCGGCATCTTTTCCGATTCGACGCCGATCCGCCAGGTGTGGGCGATTTCGTCGCCTTCGAACAAACCGATGTGGATCGAGGTGTTGCCGATATCGAGCGCGAGCAACATGCGCGTTACCGTCCCCGGCTTCGGGCCATTCAGCTGGTCCCGGTGCCGCGGGTAGGGTACAGGCAACCGTCAAGCTCCGTGAAGTGCG
>CAZKZR010000364.1:0-3890 GCA_964557245.1 uncultured Anaerolineaceae bacterium
CGATTCGCTCCTGGCGAAGCTGATCCTCCATCCGGAGAACTTCGACGTGATCGTCACGCCGAACGAATACGGCGACTTCCTGAGCGACATGGTCTACGGGCTCATCGGGTCGATCGGCCTGGGCGCGAGCGCGTCGTACGCGTTCACGCCGAGCCACCAGGCGAACGTCGGCATCTTCGACCCCGCAGGCGGAACGGCGCCGGACATCGCGGGCAAGGGCATCGCGAACCCCTCCGGCGCCATCGAGGCGTTCGGCTACTTGCTGGAGTACTGCGGTCACTTCGACATGGGCCGAAAGCTGGTGAACGCCGTGCACGACTGCATCGCCGCCGGCGAAAAGACCGGCGACCTTGGCGGCAAGCTCAACACGATGGAGTACACCAAGGCGGTAATCGGGCGCGCCCAAGGGTAGGCCCACCGCGGAGGACGTTGGGGTAGGATCGCCCTGATGTTGCCGCCATCACCTGTCCGGATCCTTATCTACGGCCACAGCGATACCTTCGGAGTGGCGCTGGCTGACCGCTCGCTGGCCTGGCCGAACCTCGTCCAAGCCGAATTGCCGGCCCTCATCGACCGCCGAGTGACCGTCACCCAGCGGCCATTTCTACCCATCAGGGCGGGAGCTGGTGAGCGCGCAGAGGCGATCCTTCGCGAGAATCCCGCCGACGTGGTGATTTTCGCGACGAACGCCTATGGCTTTGCGGTAACCACCGTCGCGAACCGGGTGAAGGGCCGCTTGGGAGAGAAGAACGCAAAGCGTTACCAGAAGCTCGAGCGGCGCATCAACAAGTGGACTGCCTCCATCCCCATGGGTAACCGGATAAACAACACCGGCCGGCGCTGGGCGCGAAAGGTGGTGGGTACGGCGCCCGATTCGAGCTACGCGGACGTGGTGAAGGCCCACGATGAGGTGCTTCGGGTGCTCGCCCGCCAGGAGTCGCTCGAAGTGGTGGTGATGGGCGGCAACAAGCTCAGCACCTGGATCCAGAAGGAAAAGCCATCGCTCATCGTGCAGGTGGAAGCGATGCGGGAGATGGTCGAAGAGTTCTGTCGGGAACATCACTTCGCCTGGTTCAATACCGAGGAGGCGCTGCTGCCCGGCAACCGCGAGCGCTCGTTCCTGCCCGACGGCGCGCACAGGAACCCGGAGGCGCATCGGCACTTCGCCAACCTGGTCCTGCCCGTCATGCAACGCTGCGCTCTGCGGGCGATGGAAGGCGCCGGCACCGAGCCGCAACCTACCGGCTAACCCTTCCCGGCCCTATCGTTCTGCCGCGTGAAGGTGCTCATCCTCGGGAACAGTAATGACACGGGGACGTTCGTCCCGGAATCGGCAAAGCGGCACGTGCGGATGCGAGACATGCTCGCGGCCGAGTTCGACGCACCGGTGGAAATCGTGGTCCGAAACGTCTGGCCCAACGACCGGATGGTCGACTACGTAGCCAAAGGCGTTGACGAGATTCGGCCGGACATGGTCTACGTCAACGTGACCAACTATCCCTACAGCTATGAATCCACGCCGCTGAAGGTGAAGCGAATCTTCGGCCGCGTGGGTGGCGAAAAGCTGGGCGACGCCGGCCTTCGCGTGGCCGACAGCCGCAAGTGGTCGCACAACGCTGCCTTCCGGGGGCTTCGCCGGTTCGCGCAGGCCACAATTGGCGGTGACACGCACTTCACACCCGAGGAAGTCGCCGAGCGATACGAGCGACTCATCCGGACGTTGCTGCGCCAGGAAGGCATGGTCATCGCGGTCAAAGGACCGATGGGCAAGTCGAAGAAGGCTACTGCCCGGGCGACTGCGCGCGCCGAACGACGGCGGCAAGTGGTCCACGTGCGCCTGAAACAGCTCTGCCAGCAACTGCATGTCAGCTACGTGGGATCGGATCGGCCGTATCACGACCTCCACCCGGCAAGGAAAGGCACACGGGTTGGTGACGGTTTGCATTCCAATCCCGAAGGCCACCGTATCAGCGCAGACGAACACTTCGAGGTGGTGCGCGACGCCTGGCGCGCGCACCTGGAGTCGGCAGCAGCGGACGCATCCGCAGCGGCGCGCTAGATTTCTCCCAGCGCGCGAATCGCTTCTCGCTGCACCATCGCCATCGTCAGGTCGCCGCGGGTCTTTTCGAGGATGCCACGGGTCTGATCCGTCGTCCTGCGAAGCCCTCCGGTCATCGCGTCCGGGAAGTCGATGGTGACCAGGACTGAGTAGATGTCGTCCATCGCGTCGAGGATCTCCTCGCAGCCCTCGTACTGTCCGGCGCGGAGACGATCGAGGACCATGCGGCGCATCTCGCCAACTGCTTCGGCAATGCCGTTGAGGTAGGCGGGATATTCGACACCAAGCTCCTCCGGAGAAGGGATGGCGCCGCCATTGAGCAACGCGAGCGTGGTGCGGGCTTCGGCGTACTCCTTCTGCGCGTCATGGAGGAAGCCGGCGTGGTACACGTCAGCATGACCTTCGAGGGCCTTGACCGCGGCGTCGCGCACCGCTTTCGCTTCATCGAGTTGGGCGGCCGCCTTCCCGAGTTCGCCCCGGTGCACAGCGCGGATGGAGTTCGCGCTCATACGAATGATGGTGCGGCTGGCGGAGAGGGCCTGCTCGCGCGCCGCGTTCTTCGCGGCGAAATGATCCAGGATGCGCGGGATTATCGTTTCGAGCGGCGAGGTGTCACCCATTCGACGGATTGTCGATTGCCGATTGTCGATTGTCGATTGTTGATTGCGCGCCGCTCGTTGCTCGTTGCTCGCTGGTTCGCCTACAGTCCCGGCACGACATCTCCCCGGAGCCAACAGCCACATGGCACTTACCGCCGCCGACGACTTCCTGATCCACCAGACGCCGTACACCTTCGACCGGGTCGCAACGAGCGACCGCAACTTTTACGACCGCTATTTCTTCAACGGGTACCGGCGGGACGGCGAGGTGTACTTCGCGGTCGCCATGGGCATCTACCCGAACCTTGGAATCATCGATGCCGCCTTCTCCGTCGTGCAGAAGGGCCGTGAGCAGTACTTCGTCCGGGCCTCACGCCTGCTCGGGAGCGACCGCATGGACATGCGGGTCGGTCCGATCTCGGTGCAGGTGGTGGAGCCGCTGAGGAAGCTCCGCGTGAAGGTTGCGAAGAACCAGTGGGGCATCACCGCTGACCTTGTGTTCGATGCGCGCTCGCTGCCGAACGAAGAGCCGCACTTTTTCCGGCTCGCGGGCAACGTGCCCGCGATGGACTACACCCGCATGACGCAGCACGGCGCCTGGTCGGGTAAGTTCTCCTGCAACGGGGTGAGCTACGACCTTTCCAAAGACACCTGGTGGGGCAGCCGCGACCATTCCTGGGGAATCCGCAATGTAGGGGGCCGCGACCCGCGTGGCGCACCGCCGACCGGTGCCCCGCAGTTCTTCTGGAACTGGGCGCCGCTTAACTTCGACGATATGTGCACGCTCTACACGGTTTCGGAGTTGGCCGACGTGACTCGCTGGCACCAGTCCGGGGTAATCCTGAAGCCTTACCCGGATGCATCGGAAGAAGAAGTGGACGTGGACCACGACTTGCGGTTTGCGAAAGGCACGCGCTGGCTCGAAAGCGCCACGGTCAGCCTGAAGCCGGCAAAGGGAAAGCAAGTCGATATCGAGTTCAAGCCGCTCTACTCGTTCCTGATGAAGGGCATCGGTTACGGCGAACCCAAGTGGGGCCACGGCATGTGGGTCGGTCCGGACGAAGTGGACGGCGGGATGTACGACCTGTCGATCGAGCCACCGATGGCCAACCTCCACGTACAACAGGTCAGCCAGGTGACCGCCGGCCGCAAGAAGGGCATCGGCATCTTCGAAATCATCGTGATGGGCCAGCACCAGAAGTACGGGTTCAAGGAGTTGATGGACCCGGCGA
>CAZKZR010000365.1:0-3890 GCA_964557245.1 uncultured Anaerolineaceae bacterium
GTGAACTGGATCTTCAGAGGGATGAATGTTAATCAGATCGTCAGCGCGCACCCCTGGCGCAGCAGTGAGTCTGCTTGCATGGGAGGTGAGAGATCGCCGGTATTCGAGTGTGCTAGGGCATCGACTAGATTTGTTGGCACCGGGCTTGAGGGAATTGAAAGGCAGTCAACGACAGGATGATCGAGCTTGAGCGCTACGGCGTCACAGAGCACGACGCCTTTTGCTCCGCCGCCCTCCAGGACCTTGTTCTTCAGCTCCACAAGCTGGGCAAGTTTCTGTTCGGCGGTCAGTTGTTCTGGCATGAAATGGCTCTCCAGAGGCCCCGAAAGCATGGCGGGGACGGATGGTTTGGTAGGCGCATAGAGACGGGCCGAGAGGCCGGGCGTGTGGCTTACGCGGGTGAAATCCTAGCATCGCTCCCGCTCACAGTCTCTCGACGGGCCGTCTCCCAGGCTAGGCTCCGGCGTTGCCAATCCGCTCACGCAAGGCCTGGACTTCCGGGCGCTGGGCGTACTCTTCAGGAAGTTCGTCGAGGGCATTGGTGGCGCGCTCGAGCTGGCCGAGGTTGAAAAAGCTGTTGGCCATGTTGAACAGCGTGGTTGTGTGCCCCGGACTTCGTTCGAGCGAACGTTCGAAGAAGAAGAGCGATTCCTGGTAGTCCCCGATGGCGGCGAGAATTACGCCCAGGTGAAACGGGAGGTTGTGCCGCTCGTTTAGCTCGTAATAGGCATCCCAGAGCCGGGCGACGACCCGGCGAAGCTCCGGGAAGACGGAGATAGGCATCCCCGGGAACTTCTTCGCGAGCAGCGGATAGATGAGGAGAAACGAATGCGTGTCATAACGCTTCGTTCGGATCATTGCGATCAGCTCGATCAACGAGGCCTCGGGATTCTTCTCGCTGGAAACGAAGGCGGTGAAGTTGTCGTCGGGGCTGTTGTAATCGATGAAGTCGCGGAATGCCTGCCTCGTTTCCACAAGGGGCTGTCCGCCAAGCGCACAGGCGATGATGTTGAGGCTGACCGCATCAAACGAGGTGGCGATCGCCTGTCCGCCGAGGTTTTGGAAGTACTGCATGATCGCGTTGTAGTTCACGGTCAGCGAGAAGCCGGTGTCATGGAGCGTGAGCGACGGGATATCGCGCCGCTGGTAGTCCTCGAGTCGGTGGTCCCCCTTATCGCCGGTCAGCAGGAGCATCCGGCCGCCGCTCATCTGGCGGAAGGCCTCGATGCAGACGAGGGAGTCACGCGGGAACATGATCACGGTGCCATCGAGGTTGGCCCGATAGTAGGCGAGGATGCGGGCCGTGTGTTCGTCGCCGTAGAAGTCGTCGGAGACCGGCTGCCTGTCGTATTCAAGCTGGATCCGGCCGATCAGCTCCGGGTCCTTGAGATTCGGTTCCGGCTGGGCAGATGTCAGCGCCGTGGTGACGGCGAAGACCTCCCCGTCTTCGATGGAGAAGAGGTCTTGGGGGAGGGTGTCGAAAATGTAGTTCGCGAGCACGATCAGCGGATTGCGCAGCTCACCGGGACGAATCACCTTGCCAGAGTGGCGGAGGACAAGCTCGGTGTCATTAATAGCGTCGAAGCGAGCAAAATCCAGCTGCCCGGCTTCAGCGAATGGCGCCAGCGCGGCGTGCTGCTGCCAGAATTCGACGTTTCGCTCGACGAGGTCGGTTAGCACGTAGGTGAAGGGCACGTTCCGAAGGGCGGATTCCGGATAGAACTCCGCCATCGATTTCAGGAAGTTAAAGCCGAGCCGCCCGCTCCCCGCGCCCAGTTCTACGATGTAGACGGGCGCATCGAGGTCGAGTTTTGGCAGCCAGTCCCGCAGGAATCCGAAGACCACCCGTGAATAGGCCATTGCGATGTGTGGACTGGTGCTGATCCCAAACGGAATCCGCCCCTCACCCCAGGCTTCGATGCCGTGCTGCTCATAGAACTGGCGCTGCAAGTCCCAGATCAGGGATTGCGAAAACAGGCGGGGCCCTTCAACCGGAAAACTGGCGGTCCCGCCCTCGATCTCTGCCTCTTGCACCCGTCCCCCTCCGCCCGGGAGCCGGGCGCGTGAGGGCCAGTCTACCGCCCTTCGGGCTCAGTCGATGCCCTGGGGCGCCATGAGTTGATCGAAGACCAGCGCGACTTCCGCGGTTTCCGCCGCCCGGAGGGCTCGAACGAGGCCCGCCCGTTGCGGCGAGGATGCTAGCTCGGCGTCATCCAGGCGGAGGAGCCCCCAGGCTGTAACGAGGAGGGCACGGAGGCCAGCTTCCACGTGCTCTGCCCGGTTCCGCAAGCCGGGGTCGATCGCTCCCGGCGAAGACGGGTCTTTGGCCAGTTCCTTCGCCAGGGTATCCGAGTGGTATTCGACACCGCTCAGGCCGTCGCGCAGGGCGGCGCGCAGTTCATGAGCGTCGACGGCCGACTCGATCATCGAAGCGGCCGTTTCCAGCGATTCGACAACGCGGCTCCTGCTCGTTTCTTCAGCCATCAGAATCCTCCGGTTGGTGCTAGGCGGGTCGCGGTGTGTGTGGCGTGTGTCCGCCACGGTCGCCATGGTCCGAGAACAGGATGATCGCTGCCAGTACGCCGAGCCCGGCGACCGCCGCATAAAAGAGCCAAGACATTGCTGGGCCTCCTTGTGCCTGTACTCTCCGCTTTCCTGAGCTATTCGCCGATGCCCGCAGCGGTCACGATCGGGCGTACTTTCGGGCATTTTCCGGGCGGGCGTGTTTCGGGCAGATGAAATCCGCCGCGGAAATTCTCAAAGCCCGCTCGAGTTGTTCCTTGCGAGAAGAAGTGGCACCCGGCAGAGGACCAGTGCTTGCCATGCGGCCTATCTGCCCGGACGCTTTGCCTTAATCCGGCGACCATCCGCACACGAGCGAGCCGACCGCCCGTTGCAGGTACCGCCCGCGGAGGTCCACATCGCAACGGGCGACGAACGAGCCATTCCGTCCACGGTTCTCCTCACGGGCGACCGTGGGCTGGTCGGTCGTTGGTTGCGCCGGAGCCTCGAACGTTCGGGATACCGGGTGGTGGGCTTCGATTTGCGCGACGGTTTCGACATTGCCGACGCGGACCAGGTCCGAGCCGCGGCGTCCCGGGCTTCCGTGACCATTCACGCGGCGGTTGAACCGCTTTCTCCAGCATTGAGTACGGCGGATGCCTTTCGGGTCAATGTGGAGGGATCGCGGAATGTGCTTGGCGCCGCCGAGCAGGCGGGCCACCGACGGGTAATCGTCTTTTCGAGCGCGCAGGTGTTTGGCGTGTTCGATGGTGAGCGAGAACCTCGCTCGTTTCCCATTCGGGATTCCACTCCGAGGTTAGCCACGGGGCCTTACGGCGCTTCAAAAGTCGCCATGGAAGACCTCTGCGA
This sequence comes from uncultured Anaerolineaceae bacterium, assembly GCA_964557245.1. Classification (GTDB taxonomy): domain Bacteria; phylum Chloroflexota; class Dehalococcoidia; order Tepidiformales; family Tepidiformaceae; genus Amarobacter. The sequence goes on from CAZKZR010000365.1 coordinate 3,373, forward strand.
GTCGTTCGTTGAGCGAACGGGCGTCCCGACCCTGTGTTTCCGTCCGGTCCATGTCTGGGTGCCCGGACAGGCAGCGGACACCCTGCGGCGATGGCGGAAGGAACCAAAGCGTGAGTTCACGCCGCACTGGAATTTCGGCGCCTTTGTCGACGTGCGCGATGTTGTGAGCGCGGTGCACCTGGGCCTGGAGGTACCAACGGCCGGACACCACCGGCTGCTACTCTGCGCCGGGGATCTCGCGGCGATGCGCTCGACGCGGGAGATGGCCGCGCGTCACTACCCGACTGTGCCGTGGGAACCGGGGTGGCCGCCGGACGGCAGTGAGTGGCCGGCACTGTTCGACTGCGACCCGGCGAAAGAGCTACTGGGTTGGAGGCCGGTGCACGGCTGGCGCGAAGATTCCCGGGAATCGACTTTGCAGCGGGCATGGCGGCGCTTGAGACATCCCGCTCCGCGCTCCAAATGAAAAGTGGCCCCGCGGGCCACTTCATGGATTCACCCGAATGGTGGTGGTGGAG
>CAZKZR010000366.1:0-1446 GCA_964557245.1 uncultured Anaerolineaceae bacterium
TCACCGGGACGGGTATTTCCGTGCGCCAGATCTCGGTCCTCTACAACGAGGGCCTGACGCCCGAGCAGATCGTCGATGAATACAGTGACGCCCTTCCCTTGCCTGGCGTCCACGCAGCCATCGCGCATTACCTGGCAAACAAAGCACGAATGGACGCCGAGCTCGAGGAAGAAGGTCGGCTGTTCGACGAGCTAAAGGCAAAGTCGGGCGGAAAGCCCGTGCGCTATAAGCCGGACTAGATGGCGCTCCCGCCTCTGTACATCGACGAAGACTCCTGCGGTCGCCGCCTGATCGCTGCCCTCCGACGTTCGGGTTGCGATGTCCTCACAGCCGAGGAGGCGAAGACACGGAGTTGGTCCGATGAACGGCAACTCGAGTTCGCAGCCGACGTTGGTCGCGTGCTGGTGTCTGCGAATGTGGGTGATTTCGCGGGCCTCCAACAGTCTTGGGGTGCCTCCGGCCGAGACCATGCGGGAATCATCATCTGGAAAAGGAGCCGTTGGTCACCCGAGCTCTTTGCGGAACGCCTCGCCAGCCTGCCGAACGATGTCTGCAACGCACTCGCGACCTCGATCTTGTATTTCTGACCTCGTCACCCGAAGACCCCGCTCGCCGCCAAATCCGCTATCTCTTCCTCGCTCATGCCCGCCGCGGCCAGTACGGCCGCCGTGTCCGCGCCCGGCTCCGACGCCATCCCGCGGACGCGGATGTCTGCATCGCGGATGACGAACGGCGTGCCGACCGTCTCGTAGCTGCCGGCGGGCGTTTCCAGCGGCTGGAAGGTCCCGCGCTCCCGCAGCGCTGGGTCAGCCACGACATCCGGCAGTTCCGTCCGCGGCGCCCAGATGAGCCCGTGCGCGTCCAGCTTCTTCGTCCAGTTGTCCAGGTCATCCTGCAAGAACGCGCGCTCGATCACTGCCGCCAGTTCGCGGCCCTGCGCCCGCCGGCCCGCCATGGTCGCGCACGAGGGGTCGTTTGCCAGCGTGCTCAGCCCGAGCGCCGCGCAGAGCTTCGGCCAATACGGGTCCGGCGTCATGTGCACCAGGAGCAGCCACTTCCCATCGCGGGTTGGGTACGTGTTGAACAGCGGGTTATCCGGCGCGGTGCGGTCCATCACCTTCGGCTGCGCGCCGTCGATCAATGCGCGTGAGATGTCCGTGGCGATGGTGTAGGCGCCGGTCTGCTGCAGGCTGACCTCCACCACCTGCCCCTCGCCGGTCAGGTCCCGCAGGCGAAGCGCCGCCAACGTCGCAGCGACCGCGTTGATGCCGGTCGTGTGGTCACCCTGGGCGATGCGGCTCAGCACCGGCGGCGAATCCGGGTGCCCCACGAGGCTCATGATCCCCGAACGCGTCCAGAACGCCGAGAAGTCGAACCCCGGCCGTGCCGCGTCGGGACCGGTTATCCCATACCCCGTGACGCTGACGTAGATGAGCCGTGGGTTCG
>CAZKZR010000366.1:1546-3870 GCA_964557245.1 uncultured Anaerolineaceae bacterium
ATGCCGGAGAGCGGCGCTGTCACGGGCGTATTGAGCAACGAGCGATGAGCAATGAGCAATGAGCACTGAGTCAGTTGGCCGGCGCCTCCACTCACCTGTTCGCGTTGTGTTGTTCATGCACCATTTTTTGACCACTTCATGTGGTCCCAACAGGTCTCGCCGTTCGCCTTTGTGACCACTTCCGGTCCATATGGCCACCACCTGGTGAGTTGCTCCGACTGCCACCTCCGAACCACATCGGCACCAGCTGATCACCCGCTCCGCTACCACTTGGCGACCACTTGAAGGCACTCTGTGAGTGGTCATCTCGTCTGTCCGCTCCTGGCAGAATTGGTCGGCCAGAGAGGGCGCTGCCACTCGTCGTCGATGCGCGACGGGTCGGCGAACCAGGAGACCCGCGACGGAGGCGATGAGCCGGATGGTGAGGGAGCGGAGACGTGCGGCCATAAGGCGAGCTTGGGGCAGAGAACGGCGGAGCACCGAGGGCGTGGTGACAGCTGCGACGCCGTGCGCAAGGGCTAAACTAAGTCTGATGCCGAAAGAGCGGGAAACCCCGCGATTCGCCTATGCACCACCGAGAACGCTCGCAGGCAAGCTGCAGCGCGGCCTCGGCACGGGCTTCCTCGAAGCGCTGGAAGCGCCGAGGGAAGTTGTCCACCCGCTCCTGATGGACTGCCTCCGGGGAGATCCGCGCCTCGACCACCATCTTGATAATCGGGACGTCTACTACGCGCAGTTGGCGCTGCAGGTCGAACTCCCGCTGGCGCCGATCCTCGAGGACCTCATCGATGCGGGCGCCGACGAACACGAGGACACGTATCTCGCGGTCTCGATCCTAATCGAGATTGCCCGGCGTGGCGGTCAGGAAGCGGATCGGCTGCTCCGCGACTACGTCCTCTGGGGACCGTTCTGGCACTTCGTGTGCTGGCGATTGGCTGAGGCCGCCAACACGCCCGACTGGTTGAACCTGGCTTCGAAACTTGCCGCACGAGCAGAACTCGACCACGAACAGGGGATGTGGTCGCACGAACCTTTCGTGACCTGGGCAAAGTACGAACCGAGATTCGCCGCACTGGCACGCAAGGAACCGAAGCTCCATCGGAAGGAGCACGGGGGAAGTCCTGGCGCTCCACTGAAAGATTCGACGGTGGCACTCCTCCAGCACTCCGGTGGCAGCGTCACACGGGCCATTACGGAACTTTCTCGCCGCCGTTCCCGCGCCGACCTCACCCTGATCGACGAGGCGACCTCTTCTCCGTTGGCCATGACCCGCGCCATCGCGATAGCAGCCGAATTTGAGCGCGGCGACTGGAGGCATTGGGACATCGCTCTCGACATGGCTCTGCACGAACAACATCCCCCATACGCAACGGCTATCGCGAACGGGGCAATCCTCCAGGCGCCCGCGGCCGTACTCCTGCCATATGCACGCGCGTGGAAGTCGTCTCCGAACTTCCGGCGGCACTACCTCGCCTGGCAAATCCTCGAACGCCACGCCACCGAGGAGTTCCTTCCATGGGTTGAGCGGCGCCTTGACCGCGTTTCGGCCAGGGACGCGCAGGTCCGATTCGATGTCACCACGCTCGCCGAGATCATCGCGAATCGCTTCCCGGGAAGGGAGTTCCCCGCGCTGCGGCGCAAGTTCGACGCCTTCACCTACAGCTTCGGGCGTCAGTATGTCGCCGAGGCGCTCGCCGTCACCGATCCCACCTTTGCCACCACCCGCGCCTTCACCGGCCTCTGGGATTGCGAGAGCGGAGTGCGTGAAATTGCAGCGAAGAAGGTCTCGCTCGAACTGCCCGGAGCGTTCGAACGGCTGACGGATCTCGCCAACGACCAAGTGGAACCCGATGGTCGAATCGCACTCACCGCCAGCGAGCGGCTCCAGGAGGCGAAATGATCGCGTGGCCCCCGACCTATGCACCGCCGAAAACGCTCGCAGGCAAACTGCAGCGGGGCCTCGGTGCGGGTTTCCTCGAAGCGCTGGAAGCGCCGAGGGACGCCGTCCACCCGCTTCTGATGGACTGCATCCGGGTAGATCCGCGCCTGGACGGCCAGGTTGACGCGCGGGCGTGGTACTACGGCGAGCTTGCGCGGCGCACGAAACTTCCGGTGGAGCCAATTGCCACGCTGCTGCGGGAGTGGGGGGCTGAGGACGAGGCCGGGGATTCGTGGATCGCGCTCTCTGTCCTCCGGCATCTCGCGAAACGGGACGACCGCGTCGCCGAGGCCACGCTCCAGGACTATGTAACCTGGGGTCCCTGGTGGAACGACGTCCTGCTGGGGATGGGGTCTGCCGCAGCGACTCCCCAGTGGCAATCGGT
>CAZKZR010000367.1:0-3867 GCA_964557245.1 uncultured Anaerolineaceae bacterium
GGGATACAGGCTAATGATTCCCGGTCCCGGCCCGTCCCATCATTCGCCTGGCGTGTCGCCAATGCTCGATCGGCCCGAAGTGCGCGGCAGTGCGTGTCCAAGCAATGGAGCGATGGTCTGGCGGTCGAGTAGCTGGGAGATGGAAATCGGCCCAGTGATGATCCATTTCGCGGGGCCAGCAGTGGGGACCCGCGGGGAAGTTTTCGCCGTCCGTTATTCCGGACGCGGGCTGGTCCAGAAGCTTCCCCTGCGCATCGACGCTGCGCCCGGCACTTCGGTCAGGGTTCACGGCATCAACACCCGATCCGGCCAGTCGCTGACCTGGGAGGGGCCCGGTGCGACCGCATTGGATTCGCCCATCGCCGAAAGAGGATTCTTGCCGGGAGCGATGGCTTTCCCCGAAACAGGCTGTTACCAGGTGTTCGTGGACGTGGACGGCGCCTCGTATGGGCCGTTCGGGTTCGTCGTGGCGGAAAGTCACCAAGCCTATCAGTGGCGTTCCACCCCCCGCCCGCCAACCAGCACCGCCACCAGCAACGCGCTAACCGAAGCCAACGCAATGGAGCAGGTCATGGTCCTCGGTCCCGGACTGAGCAGCCCGTTGTAGCTGATGCTGTAGGCCGAAGCGATCCCCGTTTGCGAGAACCCCATGACTGCCGCCGCCAGTCCGGCCATCTGCGGGAAGGGCGTGAGCGCTGTGGCGCGAGCCGCGGGCCCGGCCATGCCCATCGCCGCACCCATGAAAATCATCGGCACCAGGATGTAAGGCACGCCCTCTACCCGGGCCAGGGCGATGACCGCCATGGTCGAGCTCGCGCTGCCGCCCATGAAACATGCCGTGAGGACGATGCGCCGCGGACTCCACCGCCCAACCAGCCGTCGCGATACATTCGCGCCCACCATGATCCCGGCCGCCATCAGCCCGAAGCAAAACCCGTACAACTGCTCAGAAAGCCCCAGGTTATCGACCAGCACGAATGACGACGACGAAATGAACACCAGCTGCCCAGAGAACATTAGCGCCATCAGCAGAGCGTGAGCCGCGAAGATCGGCGTGCCCCAGAGTGTTCGGTAGTTGCGCAGCATCCCTCCGGCGTGCAGCGCTCTCGGGTCGCGCTGTTCGTTCGTTTCTGGGAGCAGCCAGGCGTACCCGAACGTCAACCCGCAGCCTACGCAGACAAGGACAGCGAAGACTGCCCGCCAGCCCGCCACGTCGTGCAGGAATCCGCCCAGGATCGGCGCGAGCATGGGCGCCAGGGCGGTCACCGACGTCATCGCCGCGAGCGCCTTGAGCGCGCGTTCCTTCTTGTAGACGTCAATCACGATGGCCGAAGCGATAGCCGGGCCTGCTCCGCCCCCCAGGCCCTGGACAACGCGCCCCGCTAGCAACATGCCAACCGACTGCGCCATCAGGCAGAGCGCCGCGCCCGTGACGTACAGCCCGAGGCCCGCGAACAGCACCGGCCGGCGCCCGAAACGGTCTGACGCAGGCCCATAGACCAGTTGGGAGGCGGCAAAGGCGAGGAGGAACAGCGTCACCGCGAGGCTGACGGCGCCTTTGCTGGTGTTGAACTCGTCCGCCATATCCGGCATGGAAGGCAGGAACATATCGATCGAGATCGGGGCGATGGCGGTGAGCGCGATCAGCATGCCCAGCGCGGCCCGCGATTCAGGGTTTCGCGCCCCTCCCCGCGCCGGCAGGGCAATCGTGTCTGTCATCCGCATGCCCTCCGCGGGCGAAACCCTACGTGAGTCTGCCCCCAACAGCCACCAACGACACAGGCTACGATCGGCGCTCCCCGCTCATGCGGGCAGGTAGCTGCGCCGAGCGTACCGCTGGTAAGCTGCTGACGCTAAGTAACCACCGTCCAGGAGTCACACGTGCCCATCGCTCTCACCGACGAAATGAAAGCCGCCTTCGAAACCTCGCTCGCCGACGCAGCACCGGTCATCTTCGCCACCGCCGGCAAGGACGGCATGCCTGACATCGCCTTCAAGGGCAGCGCGATGGTCTTCGATAGCGAACACGTCGCGTTCTGGGAACGCGCGCTGGGCACCACCTATCGCAACCTTCAGGAAAACCCGGGCGTCTGCCTGCTGTACCGCAACGCAGCCACTCGCACCGTCTGGAAGATGTTCGGCCAGGCCGAGGTACTGACCGAAGGCCCAGTCCGCCAGGAAGTCATGGACCGCACCATCGCGCTCGAACTGGACCGTGATCCGGAGCGCAAGGGCGCCGCGGTGATGATCCGCATCGATAAGGTTCTGCAACTCGGCCAGGTCATCATGGAGCGCTGAGCTTCACCGTTCCCGCGTGAGCATGATGGCCAACGGCCCCGGCCGCGAGAACGTAACGACGTTGCTGCGCCCGGGCGCCAGCCCCGGTGCTTCCACCAGGTACCACACGAATCCGTAACCGCCCACGGTGCAGCCGCGCCAGGCCGCGACGCCGCCGGAGACTCGCTTGGTGCCCGAAGGCTCGCTGACGCATGTGCCCTGGCTAGTCCCCGCGGTGCGGTACCAGGACACTTCGACCAGCGTTGAGTCATCGCTTCGGACCGGTTGGCCAATCGTGTCTTCCACGCGGACAAGGATGTCCAACCGGCCGATGCCGTTCCCCGGCACCGAAGCCGGCAGGCGTGCGATCGACAGTCGTGCAGCCTCGCCCACACCCGAAATCGTCCAGCCCAGGTCGTGAAGCAGAGCAATCGCAATGGCACCCGGATCCTGCACCGCCCAGCCTGGAGTCATCCAGGCGCTCAACATGGCGTTGGTGCTTGGCACTCCATATTCGGCCGGGTTGACGTGAGTGAGGCTCGAACCAGGCTGGAACTGGTTCGGCGTATGCAAGACCGGCGCAGCGCCCGCTGCCGCCTTTGCGGCCGCGCCACCGAAGACAACACGGCCGCCCTGGATCGCCGACGCGAGTCCTCCGGGATCAGAGGTGAGCAAGCTGGTGAGACGCACGCCCCTGTCGTCCTCGAGGAAGGTATCGAACACGGTCGGTGGATGGGCCTTGTCGGTTGTTCCCAGGCCGTTCGTTACTGTGAGTTCCGAATCGACCCCGAGCCCGTGAGCGAGCTCGTGTAGAGCCACCGAAACGAGGTCGTACTTGCGAGCCGGGACCTCACCATCGAGGCCCATGTACCAGTCCTGGATGGAGTTGAGGCGGATCGCCATGTCGCGGGTGTCCGAAGTTCGGGTGCCTCGGAGCGCGTTCGCCAGGGCCGTCGGGTACAGCACGTCCGAAAGAGGAAGATGCGCGTCGCCCGCTTCCTTCTTCACGCTGGAAATGTTGGCCTGTCCGAGCAGATTGGCGTCGAATGTCTCCCAGGTCATTTCCACCCGGATCTCCGCTGAGGAGACAATCAGCCCCTCCCAGGTCTCCACGGCCCGCTCGAACGCCGCCTGTACGTTCGTAGGCGCGTTGTGGTACGAGACGGTGATCTCCGAAGACTTCGGACGGGAGCCGATAGTGGAGGCGCCACTTGGGGAAAATGCGGGGACACCCCCGACCGCTTGGCCTGCGATGGTAACGCTCGCGAGGCTCCAGTGTGGCTCGGGCTCGGATACCGGCTGCGCGTGCGCGGCCGAGCGGTTTCCGCCCACGAGCGCCGTCACCAGGACGATACCGAGGAGTAGGAAACGAGGCACGGTCAGCCTCCGAGTGGGTTGCTGCTCACATGCTCGCAAAAGCGCCGAGGCGTTCCACGGCCGAAGGGCCCACTATCGCAGGCGATTGGATCAACAAGGTCCCCGCGCGAACAAACGCCCGCGGAGATGGTTCCGCGGGCGTCGTCGTCCCGGCTCCTGCGCGCTGGCTCAGTTCTTCGCGCTCAGCCAGATGATGTCGCCGCTCTTCACCGT
>CAZKZR010000368.1:0-3866 GCA_964557245.1 uncultured Anaerolineaceae bacterium
GGCGAACAAACGCGGTGACGGGTTCGGTGGTCCTGACCGAGAGCCAGGTTACTTCCGCGACCATCACGGCCGACCTGACGAAGCTGGCGAGCGACAATAACCAGCGGGACGGCCAGCTGCGGAACCAGGCGATCGAGACGAACAAGTTTCCCACCGCGACCTTCGTCCTCAATGGCCCGTTGCCGATTCCGGCGACGCTGGCGAGCGGCCAGGCGACGGACGTGACCCTCAACGGCAAGCTCACCCTCCACGGTGTTACCAAGGACGTGGCGGTGCCCGCGCAGGCGCAGCTGAAGGACGGTTCGCTGGTCGTTGTTGGCTCGATCGACATCAAGTTCGCCGACTACTCGATCAACAAGCCGCAGGGCGCATCGGTGCTAAGCATCGAGGACCATGGGATCATCGAGCTACAGCTGATCCTGAAGAAGTCGTAGCCAACGGCCTGGGAATGCAAAAAGACGGCCCGCCAATCTGGCGGGCCGTTTTATGCTCGGGCTGGGCCGAACTGTCAGGGCTTGATCGCGGTGACGTTCGCGGAGGCGATGCCCTTTCCGCCGGAGTACTCGGCGGCAACAGAAGTCACTTCGGCGAATCCCGCTGCGCGGATCTTCGCCAGGTAGTCGGCCTCTTCGAGCGCGCCGCTGATGCAGCCAGCCCACTTCTCCATATCGTCCTTGATGTCCTGAGGGACGGGCCGCGTCCAGACGATATCGGAGACCTGGAGCCGCCCGCCCGGCTTCAACACCCGGAACGCTTCGCGGAAGACCTGGTCCTTGTCAGGCGAGAGGTTGATCACGCAGTTCGAGATGATCACGTCCACCGAGTTCGGTTCCACGGGAAGGGCTTCGATCTGGCCGTGCCGGAATTCGACGTTCGCTGCCCCGACCTTCTCACGGTTCCGGTTTGCCAACGCAATCATCTCCGGGGTCATGTCCACGCCGATAACGCGGCCGGACTCGCCGACCATTTTCGCAGCGAGGAAACAATCGATGCCGCCACCGGAACCCAGGTCCAGGACGGTTTCTCCGGGCCGCATGGCCGAGATCGCGGTCGGGTTGCCGCACCCGAAGGCCACATCCGTGACCGTTGCAGGCAGATCCGCGATGTCAGTTGCCTGGTAGAGCTCTGCGATGCGGGTGATCTGCACTTCGCCGACATCGTCGGTGCCACAGCAGCTGTTCGAGGATTCGTCGATGGCGGGGCCGCAACACGACGACGCGGCAGGCGCGGGGGCGCAACAGCCGCCAGCTTCGACTACGGGAAGTGAGAGTTCATCGGCATCCAGGACCGGGCGCACACGTGCGCCGTAGGACTGCGCAACCTCTTCACGGATCTGTTCGCTCGTTCGGGTGGTCATCTGGTCCTCCTCATCGGTTTTTTACGATTACGACCCCCATCGTAAAAAACCGATGGTTGTCCCGTCAACCCTCTTCGCACACAATATCTGAACATGAAGGAAATCGAAGGGCTCAGCGAGGAAGAAGAGCGCGCCGCGGCGGTCTTCCGTGCCCTGGGCAACCCCGCGCGGGTCCGGATCATCCGGGAACTGGCCCAGCGAAGGGCCTGCGCGACCAGTGATTTCGTCGAACTTCTGCCACTCGCACAATCAACTGTCTCCCAGCACCTCAAGGTCCTGAAGGAGGCGGGCGTCATACAGGGAGTCATCGAAGGTGGCGACCAGTGCTACTGTCTCGAGCCAGAGACCGTGAGATGGCTCTCCAACTTCACCCACGACATCTGCTGTCCGGACGGTGAGGACTGCGGGCCTGGCGAAGGCGGCCGCTGCTAGAGCTGGACCCGCACCACTTCGTTTTCACGGCAGCCGCACCAGCGGCATGAGCCGTCCATTTCACGGTCCGGGTGTCTGACTTCCACGGTGACCTCGGTGGCAACTACCTCAGGCGATTCGACGTTCGAGCGAGCCCACTCGCGCAGGCCGAAGAGGTCGAACGTGTCCACCGCGTTACACACGAAACGCAAGTCCGCCATCAGACCGCCGCGGCTTCAACGCCAAGGTTGCTGAGCAGCGCGCGTACTCGCGATGCGATGTCATCGCGGATCCGGCGCACCACGTCGATCGATTCGCCGGCCGGGTCCTGTACTTCCCAATCGACATACTTCTTCCCGGGATAGACGGGGCAGGCGTCGCCGCAGCCCATGGTTATCACCACATCGGCGGCGCGCACGAAGTCATCGGTAAGTGGTTTCGGGAACTCCTGGGAGAGATCCAATCCCAGCTCCGAGATTGCTTCGACCACGCGCGGATTGATCTCGGAGGCCGGGGCGGAGCCAGCGGAGCGCACGTGCACTCGCCCGCCGCTGAGGTGGGCGGTCAGAACGGCCGCCATTTGCGAGCGTCCCGCGTTGTGGACGCAAACGAAAAGGACTTCTGGATGTTCTTTGGTCATTGTCCCCTCTGTCTGGGCGATGGCGAGCAACCGCTCACGGGCGAAGCGGCGAACGAACACCGGAAGGAACGTCGGAAGCTTCGGTTGCGTCGCTTCCAGTGCATCCCAGGATTCGTTGACGTAGCGCTCGATCGTTTCTGAGCTGAAGACGCCCGCGAACTCGTCTTTCAGCCGCTGGGCCTCCCGCTTCACCTGGCCCCTGACTATCAACACGTCATTTGCTTCCATGCGCTTCCTCCCGGGCACTCGGCTCCCGCAACAACTCGTACAAGAGAGCAGCGACCACCGCCCCGACTATCGGTCCAACCCAGTACACCCAGTGCGCGTCCCAAACGTTCGCAGCCACCGCCGGACCGAAACTGCGAGCGGGGTTCATCGAGGCGTTGGCGACTGGCCCCCAGCCGGTCGCGGCGAAGCCGACGTAACCGCCAATGGCCACCGCTGCCATTTCGTCCTGGGCGCGTGAATCGGTCGCTACGGAGAACACGACGAAGCTGAGGAAGAAGGTCAGGATGAGTTCGGACCAGAGGGCTGCATCGGTGCCGCCGATGTGCGGCGTGGTGGCGCCCGCATCACCCGCGGAGCCGACTATGGCGATGATCGCCAGCCCCGCCAGGACCGCACCGGCCAGTTGGGCGGCGATGTACCCGACGGCTTTTTCCGGGGTGATCCGCCGGACCACGAGCATGGCGACGGTTATCGCGGGGTTGATGTGGCATCCGGAGATGTGGCCGATCGCAAAGATCATGGCCATGACGATGAGGCCGAAACTGATCCCGACTCCCACGCCGGAAACGGCGCCGCCGCTGGCCGTGTTGACGGCAGCCGCGCCCGGCCCGGCGAAGACCAGGGCGAACGTGCCGAGCGCTTCAGCCAGGTAGGGGGCAGCCTGTGTCCGGGAGCGGTTCATCGGGAAAAAACGATAACGACACTGCTGTTAACAGACTGTTAGCGGTCGTTCAGTCACCCGACCTGATGCCCGGAACGCTTAGTCCTTGGAGCAGGCGAGGACCGGATCGTAGTCTGGGATATCGGTGATCTTCTCGGTGGGCTGGATCCACGCCACTTTGCCGTGCTTGTCGACGACGATGACGACTCGGTTTGCGATCATGCGCGGTTCGATAACGACGCCGTATTTCTTCGCCGTCTCTCCGAGCGGGTAGAAGTCACTCAGGATGGGGAAGTCGACGCCGAGTTCCTTCTTCCATGCTGCCTGCGCCCAGGCGGCGTCGCTGGAAATGACGACCGGGATGGCGCCCTGAGAGGCGAATTCTTCGCGCTTTTTTTCGATCAGCGGCAGCTGGTTGCTGCAAACGGGAGAGAAGGCGGCGGGGACGAAGTTGATGACGACGGCGTTTTTCCCCGCGTAATCGCTGAGCTTGAACTTGTCGCCAGTCGGGCTGGAGGGGAGTTCGAAGTCGGGGGTGCGCAAGGGGTCGAGTTCCAACTTGAAGGGAA
>CAZKZR010000369.1:0-3842 GCA_964557245.1 uncultured Anaerolineaceae bacterium
GACTGGGGATGGTGGGTGGGCGGCCCGACTGCGGGGTTCTGGGTGGTTAGAAGGTGCCTTCGTCGTGCTGGGGTGAGGCTTCGGCCTGGAGTTGCTGGGAAAGGAGCTGGATGTCGATGGCGTTGCCTCCGGAGATACTGCCGGAGGGCTTGGCCTTGGAGAGGAGCTTGGCTCCGAAGTTGCGGGCTTCGGCGAAGAGGCCATTGATGCCGCGCTGGTGGAGTTCGTCGTTCCAGGCGTCGAGGGAGATGGCGGGGCCGCCGTTCTCTTTGGCCTGGGCAGGGAAGCGGCCGAGGATCTCCTGGAGGGAGTGTGCCCTTTCCGGGTGGCCGGCGATGAGTTCGAAGATGGCTTCGCGGGACCACTTGGAGGTGGTGGCGGAGTAGAGGACGCCCTTCTGGCCGCCGGCCTTCAGCATGTTGTTATCGCCGTAGACCTTGTAGATGTTCTCGCCGTTGGCGGCGACGACATCGAGGCCTTCCTTGCAGTACTTGTCGTGGAAGAACTTGGTTGCGCCCTGGATGTAGGAGTTGGAAAGGAACTGGTTGTACGAGGCGAGGTTGAATTCGGCCGCTTCTTCCTCGAAGTTGGGCTGTTCCTTGCCGGACTGGGTGGCTTTGTAGGGGGCGAAGGTGGTGCCTTTGGCGGAGTCGATCATCTTTTGCTTGAGGCGGAAGAAGCGGTCGCCGAGGAGGTCGAAATCGCGTTCGGCGAAGCCGGCGGTGACGAGCGCGCGCATGTAGGTCCGGGCGTTATCGCGGGTATCGAGACCGGCGTCGGCTGCGGCTTTGGGTGTGAGTTCCTGCCTGGAGCCGTCTTCCACGGCGAGCCGGCGCCACTTCATCATGAAGACGATTTCGGGCTTGTTGTTCATGCCGATGGACTGGCTCGCTTCGCCCATGGAGCCGAGTTCGCCGCGTTTTATCTGGTCGTCCAGGGCCTGCGGGTTGGACTGGAGGTTCGAGGAGGCGGCGTGCTTTGCCATGGCGAACTGCGATTCGCCGAGGTCGGTTGAGCCGAGCCCGCCGTTGGAAGCGAGCCATTCGACGAACCACTGCATGATCTTGGTCTTGTTTACGAGGTGGCCGCCGGCGTAGGCGTCCTGCAGATAGTGTTCGCCGAAGGCGTTCTGGAGCATGGCCTGGTTGCCGAGTTCGCCGGCGCGCTTTTCGAGCGGCTCCGCCTCCTTTGTGGCGCCGGATTCCTTGAGGAACTCGGCGGCTTCTCGCTCAGTGGCGGCGGCCATGGCGAGATCACGGGCTTTCTTGTGGTAGCCGGTCCACTGGACGCGGTTCTCCGGGAAGAAGTGGCAGGCGTTGCGTTCGAGGGCGGCGAAGTAGGAGTCTGACTCTTCGCCCTTGCGGGTGGTATCGGCGTTGACCTGGGACTCCATGCGGATCTCGTAGGCCTTTTCGTTGACCGCCTGGGCGCGGGGGCCGCGGGCGCCTTCGAAATCGCCGTCCGGAATGAGCTTGTTGTGGAGCACGTTCCGGCTTTCGCCGAAGAGTTCCTTGTACATGTTGTCGAGTTCGATGTAGGCCTGCTGGCGGACACCCTGGAGGAGGCCGAGGACTTTGGACTTCGGCGTTTTGGCGATGGCTTCGGGGTTACCGAAGAGGTCAGGCAGGGTGTTGATCTCGGAGTAGGAGACGACGATCGAGCCATCGGCACAGGGGATGGAGACCTTGGGGACTTCCCAGACTTCGTCCTTCTTCTTGGCCTGGCCCATTTCGCCTTCGCCCATGGCCGCGGCCTCGGGGTTGTCCTTCCAGGCGAGGAGACGGTTCATCTCCTGGGTGATGGTGTGCTTGACCTCTTCCTTCTTGCCTTCAGCCGCCTGGATCTGGCGTTCGAGACCGTCGATGGCGGACATATCCGAGCCCTTGATGGTCTTCGCTTTCTTGACCTGCTTCTGGAGGTCTGCAAGCTGCTTCTTCAGTTCGGGGATTTCGCGGACCTGGGGAATGGTGGCGAGGTCGGTGGGGGCGACCTGACCGAGAAGGTAGTGTTCGAACGCGCTGTGGCGCTGGATGCAGGCCGAGCCGAGGGATTCGCGGCTTACGGGCGGCGAGGAGGCCGCACCGGCGGGCAGGGAGAAGCCGGCCCGGTGGTCATGGGCTGCGGGCTTGCGCAATCCCTTGTCCGCGCGGCGGCGGATGAGCTGCGTCATGGCCTGATTGCCGACGACGCTGCGGAGGCCGATCAGGGAGTGTTCGCGAGATCCGGGCTGTGCGATAGGGACGAGCTCAACGGATGGGGCGTGTCCTGGCGGCCGTGAGCGTTCCGGTTTGGACGGTGATTGCTCGGTGGTGTGTCTTGCCTCTGGCACGCGCGCGTCAGCCTCCCGCGGCGCGAATTATACCAGCGCCGGGGGCGGGGCTTCGGTGGAAATTCGGCGGTACTTGCGGTTCCCGGGCTAGCCCGCTGCGACCTTTTCGAGGCCGAGGACACCGGAATCGGCGAGGGCGCCGAGTTCGGAATCGGTGAGGCCGAGTTCGGCGCGCAGGACGGCCGCGGTGTGTTCGCCGAGGAGGGGAGCGCGGACCATTTCCACTTCGGAACCGCTCATGTGAATTGGCGGGGCGAGCATGGTGACGCTGCCGTGCGCCGGATGTTCGATCTGGCGAATCATGTTGCGGGAGTTGAGGTGCTCATCGTTGAACAGGTCATCGGTGTCGTAGATGGCGCTGCAGGGGACGCCGATGGCGCCGAGGATATCCATGGCTTCTTGCTTGGTGTGCTGGAGCGTCCACTCCTTGATTTCCTCGTAGAGGGCATCGCCGTTTTCGCGGCGGAGGGGCGTGGTTGCGAAGCGCGGGTCTTCGAGCAGCTCGGGCTTGCCGATGCCGGCGAAGACGGCGTCGAGCATGCGCGAGGTGGCGACGAAGATATAGAGGTAATCGTTCGGGCCGCCGCCCTTGCAGGGATAGAGGTCAGTAGGGACGACGGTGCGGTTGCCGCGGCGAGCTTCCGGGGTGGGGTTCCACTGGCGGTGGGAAAGGGGCTCGCGCATGAAGGTGGCGATGACTTCTTGCATGGCGATTTCGACCACCTGGCCCTGGCCAGTCTTCAGGCGCTGGACGTAGGCGGCGGTGATGCCGAGGGCGCAGTGCACGCCGGAGCCGGTATCGCCGAAGGTGGCGCCGGGCAGGGTGGGTGGCCCGCCGGCTTCGCCGGTGACGCTGGCAGCGCCGCCGGCGGACTGGGCGATACGGTCAAAGCACTTGAAGGTGCTGTGCGGTCCGGTAGTGCCGAAGCCCTTGATGGTGGCGTAGATGATGGCCGGATTGGTGGCTTTCAGGACGTCGTAACCGAGGCCGAGCTTCTCCATGGTGCCGAGGGTGAAGTTCTCGACGACTACATCCACTTTGGGGACGAGCTTGAGGAAGAGCTCGCGGCCTTCCGGCGTATCGAGGGCGATGGCGACGCTCTTCTTGTTGTGGTTGAAGCTGAGGAAGTAGAGGGAATCGCTTTGCTGGCCGGCCACGTGGCGGCCGGGATCCCCCACGCCGGGGCGCTCCACTTTGTAGACATCGGCGCCGAACCAGGCGAGGTATTGCGTGCAACTGGTACCCGCTTCGTACTGCGTGAGGTCCAGGACTTTGAGGCCGTCGAGCGCTGGCATGGGAATCTCCGGCAAAGAGAAGATGGTCGATTCTAAGCGCCGGAGGGCGGCGCGTCGCACCCCTGTCTTTATCTCGAGGCGGGTTCGCTGGGCAACAAAAAGGCCCGGCGGAAGCCGGACCTCTTCGTTGCTCCGATGCTCAGGCCGGAAAGCCCTACATCTTCTCTTCTTTCACGTCCTGCTTGTAGCGATCCACATCGCCCTTGGGGAACGTGAC
>CAZKZR010000370.1:0-3841 GCA_964557245.1 uncultured Anaerolineaceae bacterium
TTCCTTGAAGTACTTCTGGAACTGGGTGCTCAGGTCCTTACCGTAGTCATCGGTATCGAAGACGACGAACGCCTTCTTCGCCTTGAGGGTGTCAGAGGCGAACTTCGCCTGCTCCTTCGCCTCGTCGGCGTTGAGCACCGGGACGCGGAAGAAGGTGACGTATGGACCTTCGGGACGGGTGGGTTCGGTCAGGTCACCGGCGGTGGCTGAAGGAGAGATGTGGGTGATGCCCGCATCGTCGTAGATCTTCAGCGAGGCACGGGTGCCGCCGGAGCAGATGGGGCCGATGACGGCGACCACGTTTGCCTTCACGAGGCGGTCAGCCGCGGCGGGGCCGCCTTCCGGGGTGCACAGGTCGTCTTCGCGGACGAACTTGATCTTGTGGCCCTTGATGGTGATGCCGTCGGCAGCTGCTTCAGCTGAATCGGCGATGGGTTTGCCGAGACCGGCGGCGTCCCCTGTGAGCGCCGACGAGATGCCAATCGGGATGTCGCCGTCCACGGTCACGAGCCGGGCTTTGTCGAGGCCGGCGGTCTTGTACCCGGCGTCGCTGAATCCAGCGCTGCCGCCGGAATCGTCGTCGTCGTCGTCCCCACTGCAGGCCACCGCAAACAGCGCAACCAGCGCCATCAGCGAGAACAGCAGGGCGAAACTGAAACGTGTTCCCTTAATCAATGCTTCTCCCTCCTCTGCCGTGCCTACCGGTGGGTAAGCACTCAGACGGCGGGATGGTAGGTATCGGGGAGGGTCTCAGTCAAGAAAACGAAAGGGCTCGCCGAATGGCGAGCCCATGAATGCAAGGAGGTCGGTGACCGGTTCAGTCGCCGGTGGGGTACCCGGCGTCCACCCAGGCGAGGGTGCCGCCTTCGACGTTGTACAGCGGCAGTTCGTCCAAGCCGGCCGCAGTAGCGAACTCAGCCGCCAGCGCGCTGCGGGCGCCACTCTTGCAAATGAAGAGCACTTCCTTGCCATCGGCGAAATCGCGGATCTGCTTCACTTCGCCCATCACGGTGTTGACCGGGATAAGGCGAACGTCCTTGGCGTGCACTTCGACGTACTCGCCCGGATCCCGCACGTCGACCATGACGGCGCTGCCGGCATCGAGCTTCTCTTTAGCCTCCGCGACGGAAATCCGGGTAAATGGCTCGCGCTCGTTCTTTGTTGCCACGGGGGCCTCCTATTGTTGACTGAGTTGGTAGACAATATCGTACCAACTGCCGGCGCTTGCCGCCACCACCCCGAACAACGAGACTCGCGCGTATGGCAGGACCTCTCGGAATCGATGCTACGGAACTCCTGGCGGAATGGGCACGGCGAGTGCGCGCGAACAACGAGCAGGCGGAGCGGTTCCGCGAGGGGCCGGCCAGCAACGACTTCTACGCGCCAATCGCTGCCACGTTCAAAGCAGACCCGCGGCGCAGCGATGAGCCGGCGCTCGACGTGCTCAGGGGGCTGGTAATACCGGGTGAGACATGGCTCGATATCGGCGCGGGCGGCGGTCGTTATGCGTTGCCGCTGGCACTGCAGGGCGCGAAGGTCATCGCACTGGACCCTTCGCCTGGGATGCTCGCGGTGCTGGGCGAAGCGGCATCCGAGTTCGGGGTCGAAGGCGTGACAACCTTGGCCGCGCGCTGGCCGACGGAGAATCCTCCGAAGGCGGATGTCGCGTTCATCTCTCACGTGGGCTACGACATCGCTGATATCGGGCCGTTCCTGGATGCGATGGAAGCCAGCGCGCGGAGGCTGTGCGTGGCTGTGCTGCTGGGCGAGGCCCCGGCGACGCAAGCGGCGAAGCTCTGGCCCGCCGTGCACGGAGTGGAACGCGCGCTCCTCCCGGCGTTGCCGGAATTCCTGACGCTGCTGCTCGCGCGGGAGAAGGTCTTCAGCGTCTGGCTGGGCGAGCGCCAGCCGGGTTCGTACGCGTCACTGGAGTCGATCGTCGGGTTTTCGCGGCAACAGCTCTTTATCGAACCGGATGGGCCGCTGGCCCCGAAGATGCTCGAGGCACTGCGGACGCTTGCCATCGAGCGTGATGGGCGGTTCTACTTGACGGACCGGCCGGTGCCGCTCGGCGTGGTTACCTGGAAACCATAGAGGCGTCCTCATGCCAGACCGAGTGATTGGCCAACTCCGAGACCTCCGCACCGGGCTGTACCCGGGCCTCAATACGCTGATGGTGGCGGCGAACGCCGTTGCCACGGCGGAATACGCGATCGCCGCGAAGGCGCTGGATGGCGCGTTGGCATATCTGCAGGACCAGTTGCTTCCGACGTGCCGCGCTGAGGAGTTCACGTTGTTCATCGCGGTAGACGGCGTCACCGGGGCGGTGGATTCGTGCCAGGTGATGAAGGCGCAGCACACGAGCATCATGCGCATGACCGGCGACCTGGCCCAGGCGGTGGAAGCGGCCAAGAAGGACGGCGACGTCGCGGCGTACGCGAAATACCTGCACCCGCTGCTCTATGGGCTGTACGCCTTCGTGCGGGCGCACCTGGAGAGCGAAGACGACGTCTATCTCCCGCTGTTGGACCTGGCGCTGAGCGAGAGCCAGGTGGGCGTGTTGGTGGACAACATAACGCGGGTTGCGGCCGGGAGCGCCGCGCCGCTGTAGGGCTGGTACGTGCGCAGTTCGCGGCGTCCCGCAACCAGGCATCGTCAATCGCTGCGCCTCCCGTTCCCCTGATCCCTGACGTGCGCGTAAACTTCGGCCGCATCACAGGAGTAAAGGCAGGTGAGTCCCCATGGCGGGCAAACTCGAAGGCAAGACAGCCATCATCACCGGCGCCGGCCGCGGCATTGGCCGCGAGGTCGCGCTGCTTTTCGCGCAGGAAGGCGCGAATGTCGTTGTGAACGACCTCGGTGTCTCGGTTTCGGGCGAGGGCGCGGACAATTCGCCCGCTGCTCAAACGGTGAACGACATCAAGGCCGCCGGCGGCAATGCGGTGGCCAACTACGGCGACGTCTCGGATATGGACCAGGCCGAAGACCTCGTGCGCACCGCGTTGAACGAATACGGGCAGCTCGACATTCTCGTGAACGTGGCCGGCATCCTCCGCGACCGGATGATCTTCAACATGACCGAGGAAGAGTGGGACGCGGTGGTGCGAGTGCACATGAAGGGCACGTTCGCAACGAGCCGGTTCGCGTCGATTCACTGGCGGCAGGCGAAAAACGGCGGCCGAATCATCAACTTCACTTCGGGTTCGGGGCTCTTCGGGGCGCCGGGCCAGCCGAACTACGCGGCAGCGAAGATGGGCATCTGGGGACTGACCCTCAGTTGCGCCCGAGCGCTGGGAAGGTACGGCGTGACCGCCAACTCCATCGGGCCTGGAGCGGCGACCCGGATGACGGATACCGTACCGACCGAGCGCGCGCAGGGCGGCGCAAACCGCGTGCAGGCTGACGACGCGAAGGGGACGGAGCGGGACCCTGCGAACATCGCTCCCCCGCTGGTCTACCTCGCAAGCGAGGAAGGCGGCTGGATCAGCGGCCGCTGCTTCGGCGTCAGCGGCTACCGCATCACGCTCTACAGCAACATTGCCCCCCAAGCGGTGCTGCAGGGCAACAAGATGTGGACCACCGACGAGCTTGCCAAGCAGATGCCGTTGACGTTCAAGCAGTTCATCCCGCCGATCGGCAACTGAGAACGTTCGGCCAGACGATGCAAATAGAGAAGCCCGGGGTTGCCCGGGCTTCTTCTTTGTTTCCGTGTGGTGCGAAATCGAACTTACGCTCGCGGCAGGCCCAGGCCGCGCGTGGCGACGATGTTGCGCTGCACTTCGCTGGTGCCGCCGGCGATGGTGCTGGAGACGGTCTGCATGTAGCTCTGCGGGGCACGTCC
>CAZKZR010000371.1:0-3836 GCA_964557245.1 uncultured Anaerolineaceae bacterium
TCGCCGACGCCGCGCTGGGCGTGGAAGCCGTGGCGGACGCGCTTGCCGGCCGAAAGCTCGCTTCCACAGGAGGATCATGGCTCCCTGGGCTGCAGGACGATGCCCGGAAGAACGAAGCTGCAATCGCCGAACAGATGGACTCCGACCGTTCGCCCATCAACCACTTTCGGCTGCTTCGAGAGGTGCGTGACATCCTGCCGCGCAACCACAACGTCAGCGTCGATGCTGAACTGACGATGGGCGTGGCTCGCGCCGTCTTGCCGAGCTACAACCCGCGCTCGCTGCTCAATTCCGGGACCACGGGTTGCATGGGTACCGGGGTGCCGTACGCCCTTGGCGCGAAACTGGCGCTGCCGGACTGGCCCGCGGTAGCGGTGGTTGGAGACTACGCCTTCGGTGCGGCTGCCATGGAGGTGGAAACCGCCGCGCGGGTGGGGGCGAACGTGGTCTTTGTTATCTCCAACAACGGCGGCATCGCCGGCCACTCGATCCAGGACCGGATGTTCGCGCCGGATTCGCCGCCCATCGCTGCCCTCCTTCCGGTGGACTACGAACGCATGGGCGAGATGGTCGGAGGCTTCTCAGCGAAGGTCACCGAAGCCAGCCAGATTCGATCAACGCTTCAGCGCGCGCTCGATTCCGGCAAGGTTGCCGTCGTCAACGTGATCACCGACCCGAAGGGCGGGAGCCGCGGCTCGATGTACCTGGGATAAACGCGAAGGCCCGCCGAAACTCGGCGGGCCCTCTTCTCTCCCGTTTGAACCTTCGTGCGTCGCCTACAGGCGCTCCACAGAGGCCAGTGGCGACTTTTCGGGGTCAACGAGGTAACGGACCTCGGGCATGCTGATATCCGCCACTGCATAGGAGGCGGAGACCGCGAAGTAGGCGTTCGCGCCCGGCAGACCGAAGGCCTCGGCGTTAAACGCTCCCAGTTCAGGCTTGCCGCGATCCGCGCTGCGGAAGACGTAATCCGGGTCGGACTGAATCAGTCGCGGCACAACGCTCCCCCCGCGGTCCAACCTCGCGACGTTGAGGTTCGCGAGATACTGGATGTCGTTACCGGCGATCGGTTCCGGGTTCATCAACGTGATGTCCAGCAAGGGATCGCTTCCAGACGAAACCGTGCCCCGGATGCGGTCGTACCGCTTCGTCAGCGCGACATCCGCCCGCTTCACCGGGTAGCCCCAGCGAGACGAGAGGAAGGCGACGCCTTCGTCGGTGCTGCAGTATCCGGCGACGAGCAGGCCCCGGGGCCTGGCCCCCGAACGGCAGCCGATCTTCGCTTCAGCGACAACGAACGGTCCGGCCGGGCTCTCCGGCGCACTCCAGACGGTGAAAACCACAGTGGCCGGCACAGTCGGGTGCAGTGCCGGCGGGATGAGCCCGGTCACCCCATCCCCGTCGATTTCGTACATAACCTGCAGGATGCCGCATCCCGGGAGCTCCAGGCTCTCCGTTTGTAGCGCGGTGACCAACGGTCCCCCGCTGAGGGCGCTGTTCGGCCTGGTACCAACGAGAGGCATCAGGCGCCTCCCGCCGCGGAGCCAGCGGCGACCGGCTGCTTCTTATCCGCGAACTTCGGCATCACTTCTTTCGCGAACAGGCGCATCGAGGCAAGCACCTCGGCCTGGGGCACTGTCTCGGCTGCGTTGAGCAGGAAGTTGATGCGATCGACGCCGACCGATTCCCAGTTCTTAATGACCTCGGTGATGCGGTCCGGGTTGCCGATGGCAAGCCCTTCCGGAAGCTGGTTCTCCGGCGCACTCGTTGCTTCGCGGCGCAGTGCGGGAAGCAGACCCAGGTTCGGGTAGGAGCGAGTGGGGTAAGCCTGGCGCGCGGCCAGGAGCTGCTCCGCCATGTAGTTGAACGTGCCGGCCAATCGTTGGCCGGTCTTGCCGCCGTAGGTGTTGTCTTCGTGGCACATCAGGAAGTTGACGGTGTTCACCTGCTCGTTGACGAACGAACCAACGGGGTCGCAGTACTTGATCCGCCGCCGGTACTCCGCGATTTTCTTCTCCTGCTCGCGGAAGCCGCCAAACGTTAGCCCCAGGCTGCCCATGCCACGGTCCGCGGCGTCGAGCTCGGTGCCTGGGCTGGTGACCGCCACCCACATCGGCGGATGCGGCTTCTGCAGCGGTTTCGGCAGGATTGTGCGCTGCGGCATCGAGAACGCCCGCCCCTCGTAGCCGAACTTCTCCTGCGTCCACATCTTCGGGATGATGCGAGTCCACTCGTCCCAGGTCTTCTTCGTCTCGTCAGGGTCAGCGCCGAAGCCGCCGAGCTCTGTCCATGTGGCAGACCTGCCAGTGCCGAATTCGAGCCGGCCACCCGACACGAGGTCCATCGTCGCGGCCACTTCCGCGGCCTTGATGGGGTTGTTGAACTGCGGCACGCACACGACGATGCCACGGCCAATGCGGATGTTCTTGGTCTGCATGGCGCAGGCCGTCAGGAAAATCTCCGGCGCGGAGCAGTGGCTGTACTCCTCGAGGAAGTGGTGCTCCACGGCCCAGACCTGGTCGAATCCCAGTTCGTCTGCCAGGCGCACCTGCTCGAGGCAGTTCTGGTAAACCTCGTACTCGGTGGTGGGTCCCCAGGGCCTGGGGACGGAAATCTCGTAGAAGATGCCGAATTTCACGTTGTGGCTCCTTGGTGGTCGTACGCCGTTAGTCGTCAGTCATAAGCGGCACGCGAATTTCGCGGGGACTGTAGCACAGCCAGGGGAGGCAAGTACCCGGGCTGTCGCGCCCGGTCCGCGAAGACCGCCGCTAACGAAAGACCTCTTCGATCGGCGTGACGACGCTTCGTTCCGCGGTGAGGCCAAGCGGGTACCTCCCCACCGTCTGGTCCTCTGCCAGCAACTCGGCGGGTTTCTCGCCGTCGTAACGAATCGTCGCCGGCTCATCAGAGAGCAACTGTTCTCGGAGCTGGGACGCGTTGGCCGAGATGACCACGGCGTGGAGGTTGTCCGCAGACAGGTGGCGCCTGATCGCCGCATTCACCTGGGCCGCTGTCAGTTTTGCCAGGCCCTCGCGGATGTACGCCGTGTACTCACCGATACCGTAGTACTGGCTGTCCAGCGCGTACCCGAGTTGCTGGTCCTGGGTCTTGGTAAGCACAAAGACGTTCTTCGCCAGGTACTCGCGTGTGTCTTCGAAGTCTTCCGCGGAGATCCCGTGCTCGATCATCTTTCGCAGTTCGAACAGCGCGAGTTTGAACCCAAAGAGCGCCTGCTCCGGCTGCAGCGGGCGGATCCAAACCTCGAACAGCTGCGCCCGGCGTCCGCGGTTGGCGTTCGGGAAAAACTGGTACATCCCGCCCGGGAACGCCTCAATGTAGGCGTAGTCGCCGTAGTTCATGCCGCGCACTTCGCGGATGCGGTTGTAGAGACGGCCGTTAGAGGCGCGGTGTTCGCCGAGCCAGGCCCGCGCCAGCCACAGCGCTTCAAAGTCCGGGTCGCCGCGCCGCACGGAGATCGGGTGACCAAAGGATATTGCGACCGAGCGCGTTTCCTTCTCAAGGATTTCGACGTGCAGCCCGGCAGGCTGCGCCGCCACGACCGGACCTCGTTTGCGCGCGGTGCCCGCCGGCAGGTTGCCCAACACCGACTTCAGCGCGGCGTACGCCTCCGGAGAGACATCGCCGGTGATGCCAAGCGTGAGGTTTGCCTGCGTGTAGTGAGCAGCCATGAAGGTCCGCACGTCCTCCAGCGTGATGCTCTCTAAGCCGGTCACCGATCCGAGCGCGGTATGCCCGTATTCCGTGCCCGCGAACGCGAGCTCCTGCAGGCGTTCCTTGCCAAGCTCTTCCTCGTTGTTCGAGCGAAGGTCCTGCGT
>CAZKZR010000372.1:0-3816 GCA_964557245.1 uncultured Anaerolineaceae bacterium
GTACGACTGGAGAGCAACCGAGGCTCGGTTGAACGCGTTTCCGCAGTTCGTCACGGAAATCGATCGGCTGGACATCCACTTCATCCATGCGCGGTCTCCGCACGAAGGCGCAGCCCCGCTGATCATCACGCATGGCTGGCCGGGTTCGATCGTCGAATTCCACAAGGTGATCGGGCCGCTCACGGACCCGGTGAAGTACGGGGGCAGCGCGGGGGACGCATTCCATGTCGTGGCGCCGTCGCTGCCCGGATACGGATTTTCGGGGAAGCCGGCGAAGAACGGGTGGGGCGTGGAGAAGATCGCGGACACGTGGGCGACGCTCATGTCGCGCCTTGGCTACGACCGGTATTTCGCGCAGGGCGGGGACTGGGGTTCGGCGGTGACAAGCGCGATCGGCGCGCGCGACGCGGGACATTGCGCCGGCATCCACCTCAACATGGTGACCGCCCGCCCGGACCCCGAGACGATGAACGACCTGACGGAGCTCGAGAAGGGAGCGATTGCGGCGCTCCAGTACTACCAGGACTGGGATTCCGGGTATTCGAAGGAGCAGAGCACGCGCCCCCAGACGGTGGGGTACGGCCTCGTCGATTCGCCGTCAGGGCTGGCAGCGTGGATCCTCGAGAAATTCTGGGCCTGGACGGACTGCAACGGGCATCCAGAGAACGTCCTCACCCGGGACGAAATGCTGGACGACATCATGATGTACTGGCTGCCCGGCACGGGAGCTTCTTCGGCGCGGCTGTACTGGGAGAGCTTCGGCAGAGCGGGCGCGGCCGCGGCGCCGATCACGGTGCCCGTGGGCTGCAGCATCTTCCCGAAGGAGATCTTCCGGGCCTCGCGACGCTGGGCCGATAAGCGGTTCCCCAACATCGTGCACTGGAACGAACTGCCGAAAGGCGGTCACTTCGCGGCCTTCGAACAGCCGGAGGTCTACGTGGACGAAGTGCGGACGTGCTTCCGGGGGCTGCGCTAGAAGTCGAAGATCTCGGCGACGGGGAGCTCGAATCCGGGGACGACGTCCTCACCGGAGAGGGTGTCCTCTACGGAGAGCTGGCTGTTGTTGGCGCTCGCCCGGTACACGTCGATGGAGCGCGAATCCGGGTACACGACCCAAACAAGAAGGACGCCGGCTGAAAGGTACTCGCGAACCTTGGCGTTTACGTCGGCGGCCTCGTCGTTGGGGGAGATGACTTCGATCACCAGTTCGGGCGCGACCTTCAGGTGGCCATCGCTCGGTCGCGAGGGAAGCCTGTTTCGGGAAATGAACGCGCCGTCGCCGAAACGTACCCTGCCAGGATGCGATTCGAAGATTTGAAGTCCACCGTCGGCCTGAAAGACCCATCCTAGCTTCTGTGCCAGCACGAAGGCGACCAGTCGCCCGTTGATGATTGCGGCGATCATGCTGGACTCAATGCTCACGTTTCGCTCCACGAGATCCCCATCAACCAGTTCGTACCGCCCGCGATCAGGCATCGAGAGGAGGTCTTCAGGCGAGTAATTGAGTTTGGTCGCGATACCCATGTGTCGAGTATATCAGCCGCTTTGGCCGGCTCAGTATCCCAGCGCGACGCCGTCCTTTCGGCTTTCGGTGGCGCCGCAGTAGACGCCCGACGCAGCATCGCGCCAGATGGCCTGGTAGCCGCCGTACTGGTTGACCGGCTGGCGATGGATGTCGTGGCCGCGGCGTTTCAGCTCGTCGATGACCGCTGCGGGGAGGCCCGGTTCAAGGTAGAGGCGGCCGCCATCGCGCATGACGGTGCCGGTCGGCTCGCTGGAGCCGGTGTGCCGGAAACGGCGCGCATCGCCCGCTTCCTGGAGGTTCATGGCGAAATCAACCAGGTTCACGACCACCTGGGCGTGGCCCTGCGGTTGCATATCGCCACCCATTAACCCGAATGGGCCGAGCGGGGCGCCGTCCCTGGTGAGGAAGGCAGGAATGATGGTTTGGAACGGCCGCTTGCCGGGCTCGAGGCGGTTCGCGTGCGCCGGATCGAGGGCGAACATGTTGCCCCGGTTCTGGAGGCCGATCCCGAGTTCCGGCACGGCGTAACCAGAGCCGAAACCGGTGTAATTGCTCTGGATGAAGGAAACCATCATCCCGTCCCGGTCTGCCGCGCAGAGATAAGTGGTCTCTTTGCGGTTGAGTGCCACCGGATCGCCGTGGCCGACTTCGGTGGAGGCGCGGTCCATATCGATCAGGCCGAAACGCTGCCTGGCGTAGGCCTTCGAAATCAGCTCAGCGATGGGGACCGCGGCGAAGGCCGGGTCAGTGTAGTAGCGAGCGCGGTCGGCGTAGGCGAGCTTCTTCGCTTCAACCAGCAAGTGCCAGAAATCGGCGGATTCGCGGCCGAGGCCGGCAAGGTCGCATTGTTCGAGGATGTTCAGAATCTGGAGCCCGGCGATGCCCTGCGTGTTCGGCGGCAACTCCCAGACATCTATTCCACGGTAGTTGGCGGAGACCGGTTCGACCCAATTTGGCTCGTTCCGGTCGAAATCCTCCGCGGTGAAGAAGCCTCCGTTTGCCCGCGAGTAGGCCACTATGGCTTCCGCGAAACGGCCGCGGCGCGTGAATTCGGCGCCGTGAGCGGAGACATCGCGGTAGGTGCGGGCGAGGGCGGGGTTGCGAAAGGGTTCGCCGTCCTTCGGGGCGCGTCCGCCGGGCATAAACACGTCCGCGAAGCCGGCTTTCCCACGGTGGCTTTCGGCGCCCCAGTACCACTCGTTGGCGATGACCGGAGAGAGAGGGAAGCCCTCCTCCGCGTAGCGAATAGCCGGGGCCAGGATTTGTTCGAGCGGAAGCCTGCCATAGCGCTCGTGCAGCGCAAACCAGCCTTCGACTGCTCCCGGAGTGGACCAGGCATACGGCGAATGCAACGGGATGGTGCCATCCGCGTCGGGCGCTATCTTGTCGATGCTGATCGCCATTGGCGCTCGGCCGCTGGCGTTGAGGCCGGTGAGCGCGTTGGCGCGAGGGTCCCAGGTAATCGCAAAGAGGTCGCCGCCAAGGCCGCAGGCAGTTGGCTCCATGAGGCCGAGGCAGGCGTTGGTTGCAATGGCGGCGTCGATGGCGCTGCCGCCGGCCTTCAGCATGTCGACGCCCGCGCCCGCGGCGAGCGGCTGGGAGCAACAGACCATGCCGTTCACCGCCCAGGAGGGGGAGCGCGTTGCTACGCCGCGGCCGGAGCCGATCAGGTTCACGGCGCTGATAGTACGTGGGATGGGCCGCGGTGACAGCAAGGTGTTGTACGAATCGGCGGCGGCGATCAATGCTGCCGCCGCGCTGCGCCCTTTTCGGGCGTGGCAGATAAACCTCCTGAGGAGGCCCGCGGTGGTGGATTTCCGGGCATACCTTCGTAATCAATTGCAGTTCACGCATGGGACGCTTGAGCAAGTTGTGGCGGACCTCGATCCCGACACGCTGCACCATCGCTACCCGGGCAGCACGGCGAACCACATCGCTGCTATCTACGCACACGCGGTGACTGCTGAGGACGGAATCGTGAACGGCCTGGTGCTGGGCCGGATGCCGATCTTCAACCCGGAGATCGCGGAAAAGACCGGCGTGCCGGTCAAGCAGTCGCCCTCGATGGAAGATGACTGGGCTTCGAAGATAAGAATGAATCTCGCGGCATTCCGGGAGTACGCGGCGCAGGTCTATGCGACGACGGACATGGCGGTCGCGGAGATGACCGATGCGCAGGCCGAGGAAGTGATCGGCACGCCATTTGGGGGACCGCAGCCACGGTTGGAGTTCATGGGCAACCTGACCGTCGTCCACGCCTGGGGGCACATGGGCGAGATCGCGGCGATCAA
>CAZKZR010000373.1:0-2843 GCA_964557245.1 uncultured Anaerolineaceae bacterium
GGCTTCGATGGTCCAGCGGTTTTCCTCGCTGGACCAGGTGGCATTGAGGATCTTGTGGTTATAGCGGATGTACTGGCGAAGGTTGTTTTCCTCAATGACTTCGCCCATGTACTTCAGGATCTCTTCGGCAGTGGCGATCGGTGCGCTTGTCCAGGGCTTGAAGCGATAGCCGAAGGTGTAGAGGTCGCTATCGGAGCGGATACCGGGGTACTTATGGGTCCACCAGGTGCCGCCGAAGCTATCGAGGGCTTCGAGGACCACGAATGTGGTGCCCGGGCGCTGGGTGGTGAGGTGGTAGGCAGCCCCTACGCCTGAAATGCCCGCGCCAACGATGAGGACATCGAAATTCTCGACTTCGGATTCGACTGGCCGGGCGATGGTCTGCGCTGTAGTCATGTGGTTTTGCGTCCCCTCTTCTCGCTAACGGAGTCCCGGGCGCGCGGGCGTCCGGGTGCTTTCGGTTCGTGGCTGGATGAACGGATGTTGTATGGCGTCTCGAACGGCGCGCGAGGGCCATTCGTGCACTGCGAATGGCCCGGTTGTTCCATCCTTAGTGTAGCAGCGGCCGCGGGCCGTTCAGCCCCCGGTAAGTTCGCGCGCGTGGCTTTCGAGGTGGCCGATGAGGACGGGAAGCATTTCGCCAAGAGGGGTGGGCACGCCGCGAAAGGGCATCATGCGGGTTCGCTGTTCAGGTGAGAGCGAACGCAACAGCACAATGAGCGCCCGGCGGTTGCGCTGCATCTCGTCGAGGAGCGTCGCAACTTCGTCATGGGCGCGTTCGGCGACGCGGGCGCGGTTCCAATCGTGGGTTTCGAGCTCGGCGGCGTGCTCGAGGTCATCGCCGGGAAGGGGAATGCCAGCGCCGATGCGGATCCGGACGAGTTGCCGGAGGTCATTGGCGGCCATGTGGGCGAGCAGCTGACGGCGGGTCCAGGCGCCGTCCCCGGTGTGGATAACATCAGCCCAACGCTCAGGAGCGACTGAGCGGGCAGCGGACTGGACGACCTCGAGGGAGTGTTCGAGGGCTTCGAGGCTGCTCTCCAATGCCGAGTCATCCACGCGGGGAGTCTAGCAGTTGGGCCGAAGAGGATGGGGGTACTCAAGGGCGTTCCGCGCGGTGAAACGCCGGTGTACAGTTTGCACGAGAGGGATAGCGATATGAAATACCGGATTCTCTGGGGAACGGCGGCTGCGGGAGTCGCGGTGCATTTCTCGGGTCTCGGGTGGGACGTCTACCGGCACTCGCACGACTCGACGTTGGCGAGCCGCGAGAGCGTGCTCTCGTTGGCGAATCCGAGCCACCTCATGATCGTGGTGGGGATGGCGATTGTAGCCGCATCGTTACTGGGGATGGCCGCGGTGTGGATGAGCGACCGGCAGTTCGGGGGCACAGGACTGGCGGGGGGTCTGCTGCGGTCTACCGCGTTGCCGGTGATTGCGATGGCTGCCGGCGGTTCTATCTGGCTCGCCTCCCAGGCCGAGGATTCCGGACACAGCCACAGCGAAAGCGTGGCGGACCATCCGCACGCGGCCGACGGATCCGAACTGGTGGCCACGACCACGGGCGATGCCCCCGGAGCGACTACGGCGGACCATCCACATCCGCAGACGGCGGCGTCCACGACTGGGAGCGCCGACGACGCGATGGGCGAAGGCAACGCGCACACGCACGGGACAGAGGTGCCGGCCAGCGCCGAACAGATGGTGGCGGCCGGGCAGTTCGCGCAGGCCGTGAAAGTGAAGACGGCGAAGTACGCCGATGTTCGCGATGCAATGGCGGCGGGCTACGTCCAGATCACGCAGGACCTGCCGGGGATTGCGGCGCACTTCATCCGGCTGGACTACCAGCACGATGGACACGAACTCGATGCGGACTACCCGGAGGTGCTGCTGTACACGAAGCGAATGACCGGCAACTGGCAGCTTGTGGGCGCGATGTTCCTTGCAGAAACGCAGAGCGACACGCCGCCTTCGTACTTCGGACCGCTGGACGTGTGGCACCGTCACGAGAACCTCTGCTTCATCGCGGGGGCACAGGTGCGCACGGCAAGCGGGGCGGCTGACTGCCGGAACGGATTGTTCGTGCCGGCGACCGCCTACCAGATGCATGTGTGGGTTGTGCCGGGAGGGACAGGGGTCTTCGCGCACGACTTCGCGCCGATTGCGCCGGGTTCGTTCGCGGGAGCGACGAGGCCGGCCGCCGAGGATTTCCGGGTGCAGGCCAGGTAGCGCCCGCGAATTTGCAGCCCTTTTACAAAGGGCACATTCGGGTTTGACACGGGGATCGGATGATCAGTCTCGAAAGGAAGGAGATGGCTCTCTCGCTCTCCCCCACCTTCATCCGCGGATAGGCGTCCCGAGTCTACCGTGGCCAGCGAAGAGCCATCTCGTCCTCTTTCAAGCGCCCATTCTCCCGTTAAGGGAAATCCGTCCTGGTGGCGCCATGAAAACCTCCCCTTTCGTGGCGCCGCACTCTTTCCGGTTCGCCTGACCTCAGAGGTCAAAGGCACTTCGAAAGCTCACCGCTGGCCCGGTGAGCTTTCCGCATTTCAGCGTACGGGCCTTTGATTGGGGCTGGGAACGGAGGCCTCCCTTACGGTCGGGGCTAGTTGCGGGGGCGTGGTTGCGGGGCGCGCGTGCTTCCGCGGGCGCCTTTGACCTGGCGGTGGTGGGCGACGGAGGCCTCCCTTACGGTCGGGGCTATTTCCGGGGGCGGTGGGCGCGGCGCGCGTGTGCTTCCGCACGCGCCTCCGAATGGGGCATGGGAACGGAGGCCTCCCTTACGGTCGGGGCTAGTTGCGGGGCCCTAGGGCGCGGCGCGCGCCAGCATAAGAAGGAGGAAT
>CAZKZR010000373.1:2853-3796 GCA_964557245.1 uncultured Anaerolineaceae bacterium
TCCGGGGACCGTGGGCGCGGCGCGCGCGTGCTTCCGCACGCGGCTTTGACCTTGCGGGGTTCGGGACGAATCTCTGAGGCGGGATTCGGACTTAGGGCGGATTGGGCGACCGAGCCAGGGCCCTATGTTGGAATTACGACGCTGACCGGGCCAACCGAGCGCGAGCTTCCGCACGCACCCCTGACGGCCGCGGCCGAGACATCGGAGCCATTTGGAAATCTGTATGCACGATACACATCAGCTAGAGCCCGGCGGTACGGTAGAAACGCTCTCAGATCGCCAGTACGAGGTGCTTGGGTTGTTGACGCACGGGATGACGAATGCTCGCATCGCCGGCGAGCTGGGGATCTCGCTGGATGGGGCGAAGTGGCACGTCAGCGAACTGCTGGGCGCGCTACGCGTAGATACGCGGCAAGAGGCTGCTCGCTGGTACCGGACGAGGGCGACCTGGCGGCCGGACGTTAGTGGGTGATGGCGGGCGGCAACTCTTTCGCCGCGGCGATCCAGTTTTCAACGTCGGACTGGGTTGGCGCGAGGTTGCCGGCGGCTTCGTAGAGCTTCTGGTAGAGATTCGCGGCATTTCGCTGGGCCAGTTCGCGCACCGTATCGACGCCGGCGTTTTCGAGCAGGTCGGCGAATGCGGCGGTCACGCCTGAGAGGCGCATGAGGTCCGCACGGTTGGCCCATTCGAGCAGCTGCGACGGCGTGATGCCGGTCTGCGTGCCGAGTGCCTTGCGGCCATCCGCGGACCCGGCGACTTCCAGGAACTCGTCCAACCAGACGATGCCGGCGTCGTTCAATGTTGCCTTCGCCGCGTCGTCGATTCCGGTGATGGCTTCGACGGGGATTCGGCCGGCGTCATCAGGTTCAGCGACCGGAGCCGGTGCGGCGACGGGCGGAAGAGGCGCCGGAGCAGCGGCCGCGAGGGGAGCCACGCTGGCCG
>CAZKZR010000374.1:0-3789 GCA_964557245.1 uncultured Anaerolineaceae bacterium
TCTGCCGTTCGCGTCCGCGCTGTGGCACTCCCTGCGCTACTACTTCGACGTCAACAATTCATACGTGAGCAACAAACTTCGCGTCCTCCTGGCGCCGTTCCGGCACAAGCACTGGAAGCGGCTGCCCGCTGACGAGTCGGGTGGCGCGGTGCACTCGCCGAGTCATGTGGTGGGTGGCCCGTGCTCGCCGCTGTTCGCCCGTCGCGCCGCGATGACGTGGTAACTGTCGGCTGCGCGTCGCTGTTCGCGTGCTTGCAGGGCGAACAGCATGAGATGGGCATCTTGATGCTCTCGGTTATGGCCCGCCTTGCCGGACTGCGGACGATCTACCTGGGCCGGGACGTCCCCGACGAAGCCCTGGTCCGGACTGTTGAAGATTCGCAGCCCAACGTGATCGCGGTGAACGCCGGTTCAGCCGAAGCGGCGCGGAGGTTCGCGAAGCTGGCCCCGCTGCTCGAGGGCGCGGCGCCGCTCGCAGCAGTCGTCGTCGGCGGACGCGGATTTGATAGCGACGCCGAGGCGCGAGCGATCCCCGCCGCTCACTACGCCGGACCGACCCTGGATGACGCTGTCAGCACCATCAATCACCTCGGACGCAAAGTCCGTGCAGGAGGCTCACGATGAAAGTTGTCGTTGCCGGCGGTACCGGACTACTCGGGCGGGCAATCACGGGCGCACTGTTGGACGCTGGACATGAGGTGGCGGTCGCCTCGCGCTCGAATTCCGACAAACGGCCGATCGACTCCCGCGCGTCCTGGGTTAAAGCCGACGTGACCGAACCTGCCACGCTGCCCGACGCCTTGCGCGGAGCGGACGCCGTGGTGGACGCGGTCCAGTTTCCGAACTCCCCGATTGAGAATCCAAAGAAGGGGTTCACCTTCGAACGCATCGACCTGGGCGGCACGAAGAACCTCGTGGACGCGGCGGCCGCGGCTGGCGTGCCGCGCTTTATCGGAATCAGTGGGGTGGGAGCCAACGAGGCGGCGAAGTTCCACTGGTTGCGCTTCAAATGGCAGGAAGAACAGCACATCAAGCAGAGCGGCGTGCCCTACACGATTCTGCGCGGGAGCTGGATCTACGGCCCTGATGACGTTTCATTGAACCGATTTCTCGGGTTCGCGAAGTTCCTGCCGTTCATCCCGATCATCGGAAACGGGAAGACCCGCATCAACGCACTCTTCATCGATGACCTGGCGGCGCACGTTGCGGCTGCGGTGAGCCGGGATGACCTTCGCGGGCGGATCTTCGAAATCGGCGGCCCAAGAATCATGACAATGGACGAAGTGGTCCGCGCCGCGCTTCACGCTGCCGGCAAGAAACGGTTCCTGCTCCACCAGCCGGTCTGGCTGATGAAGCTGGTAGCCGGGCTCGCCCAACACGCACCGGGGCGGCCGCTCACGCCCGACGCCATCGACTTCATCACGATGGACGGAATCGCTGATACCGGCCCCCTAGTTGAGGCGTTTGGATTGCCGCTCAGGCCAGTAGAAAAGGGCCTCGCGACCTACCTGCCCAGGGGCTGACGTGCGGCGTGTTCTATACGGACGATTGACGGCTTGCATACGTTGGCCTGTTGTAGCGTAGAATCGCCCTTGCGGCTTGCGGGGGCCGAGAGCGATGCCGACTTCATCCGCCGGGTTGGGCCTTCGTGCGTGCTGACACTTCTGACGTTGCGTTCAGACTCTTGCTTGCTCTCGGAGACCTCTGGGATGGCCTCGGACGTGCAGGCGTCGACCCGACGGCGAAGGGCCTGCACCTGACGCAGGAGTACCTCGGGGGTTATACGCGTTTCTCGGCTGGTTCTGGCTCGCACCCACGGCTGGTCGTCGAATGGAACGGAACGACGAGACACCTGCGGGTGCTTCGGAACGAGCCCTGGACGAATGCCGACGCCACGATTTCCACAACCGTCGCCCACGTTCGGAGCGAAGCTCGCGTGCGAGGGATAGCCGAAACCGTCGATCGCGCACTGGTTGCCGCCTGCTCTGAGCCCAGCCAGCCGTGTCGCAAGACGGTGCTCTCTACCGCTGCTCTCGCAAGTCAGCCCGTGGCGGCCGCCCGCAGGGCGTAGAGGCTACTGCC
This sequence comes from uncultured Anaerolineaceae bacterium, assembly GCA_964557245.1. GTDB lineage: Bacteria > Chloroflexota > Dehalococcoidia > Tepidiformales > Tepidiformaceae > Amarobacter. The sequence goes on from CAZKZR010000374.1 coordinate 2,083, forward strand.
GGCTTGCCCACTGCTTGGCATGGTAGGTAATCACGATGTCCGCCCCTGCGCGCCGGATTGAAACGAGAGTTTCGTCAATCGCCCGCTGCTCGTCGAGCCACCCGTTCTGAATTGCGGCCATGAGCATGCTGTATTCGCCGCTGACGTTATACGCGGCCACTGGAACATCCACGGAATCGCGGACCTTGCGCAGCACGTCAAGGTAGGGCAGGGCTGGTTTGACCATCACCATGTCCGCGCCCTCATCGATGTCAGTCAGCACCTCGTCTAGCGCCATGCGAGCGTTGGCCGGGTCCATCTGATAGCCGCGCCGGTCACCAAATTGTGGGGCGCTGTCCGCGGCTTCCCGAAACGGTCCGTAGAACGCACTCGAGAATTTGGCGGCGTAGGAGAGGATGGGCGTTTGGGAATGCCCGGCGGAGTCCAGCGCAAGGCGGATGGCCCCAACTCGGCCATCCATCATGTCGCTCGGTGCGATGATGTCGCAGCCGGAATCCGCGAGGCTCACCGCCGTTTCAGCGAGGAGCGGCAGCGCTGCGTCATTGTCGACCGAACCATCCGCAGCGAGCGGCCCACAGTGGCCGTGCGAGGTGTACTCACAAAGGCAGACATCACCGATCACCAGCAAGTCGGGGTTGGCATCCTTGATCCTTGCGATGGACTGCTGCACAACGCCGTCTGAAGCGTACGCGCCGCTCCCCACTTCGTCTTTCGCGGTCGGCAACCCAAAGAGGAGCACAGCCGGGATTCTTAGTGCGGCCAGGTCCTTCGCTTCGCTGGTGAGGGCGTCCAACCCCAGTCGATCTTGCCCCGGCATTGAAGCAATCGGCGATCGCCCGCGCAGACCCGCTTCAATGAACATCGGGTACACGAGGTGGGCCGTTGTGAGATCCGTCTCGCGTACCAGCCCCCGTACGGCGGCGGTTGCACGCAGCCGGCGATGCCTGCGAAACGGCGGAAGTTCCATGGCTTTCCAGTCTAGCATCCGGCTATCCCCTGAATTCGCCAGTGGCCGATTGCGATACCATTTGGCTTATGGAACGGCGACTCCCGGCCGAGTACACAGGCTGGCAGGACCACGAGACAGCTTTTCGGCGAATGACCACGCCTGAGCTCGTTGCGGAGATCCAGGACGGGTCTCCCGAGCGACGGTTGGCCGCGCTCTCCGTCATCGATTTGAGCGAGGTGGCGCCATCGACCATCGAAGATTGGATCCGCACGCTCCCCGACGCGGAAGCGAACGAGTTGGCTGGGGCGATTCCAGTCCAGCGGGTGCATTCCTCCTGCGCCGAGGACGTGCGATGGGTGGATGTCGCGCGGTTAGGGTATGAAGAGCGGCGGCTTCCCACCTTCCTCGTCATGCTGTTCTCCTCCCTGGAGGCGCTGGATTCTCGCGGCTGCAGCGAGGCAGCCCAGGAATGGGAGCGCATCGGGGACTGGCTGGGAGACGTGTACGACCGGATTGTCTCAGCCGGCGAAGATGACGCGCGCGACGACATCTCTCTGTTCGTGTTTGAGAACTACCTCGAACGACCTGCGATCTTCGAGGCGTTTTGCGGCATGATCGTGCGCCACGATTCACTCGCCCGCGAGGTGACGGTCAATCCGGCTCAGTACCTCAGCGGCCTGGACGAAGTCAGTCAGCGTTTCGCGCTCGAAGAGGCCGCAGCGAACGGAGGACTCCCGTTCGCCACGGCCTGGAAGGCC
>CAZKZR010000375.1:0-3781 GCA_964557245.1 uncultured Anaerolineaceae bacterium
AGTGCTTGTGTCCGATCGCGCCGGCAATGTTACTGCGTTCGAAGTCGAGCAGAGCGGCGCCGACGTACCAACCGCGGTTCTCTTCGCCGACGATGTTCTTGGCCGGGACCCGGACGTTGTCGAAGTATTCCTGGTTGAACACGTGGTCGCCGGCGAGGGTTATCAGTGGCTGGACGCTGATGCCGGGGCTCTTCATGTCCATGAGCAGCATGGAGATCCCGCGATGCTTGGGGGCGTCAGGGTCAGTGCGGGCTAGCATGAACATCCAGTCGGCGCGGTGGGCGCCGGAGGTCCAGATCTTCTGGCCGTTGATAACGTAGTCGTCGCCGTCGCGGATGGCGCGGGTCTGGAGGCTGGCGAGGTCAGACCCGGAACCCGGTTCGCTATAGCCCTGGCACCACTGCACTTCACCGGAGGTGATGCGCGGGAGGTGTTCCTTTTGCTGCTCCTCAGTGCCGTAACGGATGAGTACGGGGCCAAGCATGGCAACTCCCGAGCCGCCGACCTGGGGAGCCCGCGCGTTGGCCATCTCTTCGCTGTACACGAACTGCTCGGTGACCGACATCCCGGCGCCGCCGTACTCCTTCGGCCAGTGAGGAGCGGTCCAGCCCTTCTTGCCTACAGCGCGGCGCCAATCCTGGAGCGAGTTGCGGACGCCCTCGTCGTCGGGCTCTTCGAACGCAGAGATGCCGACGAGCGACTTCGGCAAAGCGCCCTCGATAAATGAGCGGACCTCGGAACGGAAGGCGGCTTCTTCCGGCGTATCGCGGAATTCCATGCGGCAAGTACCTCGGGAAGATGTAGGCGCAGCCTACGCCGCTTTTCGGGGGTTTGCCTGCCCGGCGCCGCAACCGCGCCGAATGCGGCGGATTCCTTTAGGATGCGCGGGCGAAACCTATTGGAGGAACAGCTTTTCTATGGCAGTTCGATTGGATGGGCAGGTTGCCCTGGTGACCGGTGCCGGCCGCGGCCTCGGCCGGGCCTACGCCCTGGACCTTGCGAAGCACGGCGCGAAAGTCATCGTCAATGACTTTGGCGGCAGCGTCTCGGGCGAAGGTTCGAAAGACGAGACACCCGCGGAGCAGGTCGTAAACGAGATCAAGGCGATGGGCGGCGAGGCGGTCGCTAACCCGGGCGACGTCGGCAGCTACGAAGACTGCTACAACATGGTCAAGCAGGCCATGGACACGTTCGGCCGCCTCGACGTAGTTGTGGCGAACGCGGGCATCCTGCGCGACCTCGCGCTTCACAACATGTCAGAGAACGACTGGGACCTGGTCATCCGCGTCCACCTGAAGCAGTGCTACAACCTCCTGCACCACGCCTGGCCGGTATTCCGCCAGCAGGCGTATGGGCGCGTGGTGATGGCGACATCCTCGTCCGGGCTCGTCGGTAACTTCGGGCAGGCGAACTACGGCGCTGCCAAGGCCGGCATGTACGGCCTCATGAACGTCGCCAAGATCGAGGGCGAGAAGTACAACATCATGGTCAACCTGATCTCCCCAGGCGCGCAGACGCGCATGACGGAGAACCTCGGCGGCCGTGACCCGAACGACCCTGAGCGAGCCGTGGTGATGGCGCCGGACCATGTCGCGCCTGCGGTGACCTACCTCTCTTCGCCGCAGTGCAATGAGAGCGGCATCTGCATCAACGCTTCGGGCGGGCGGTACAGCCGCAGCGCGATTGTGCTGACGAAGGGTGTGAACTACGACCCGCACGAATTCAAGGACGCTGACTGGTTCGAGGCGAATTTCGAGCAGATCACCGACTTGAACGGTTCGTACGCGCCGTGGACGTTCCAGGCCACGCGTGAACAGCACGCCGAAGCGCAAAAGGCAGCCGGCAAGCCCGCCAGCCGGGCATAACACCGGAACGACTTCGAACGGGCCCGCGGAGACGCGGGCCTCTTCATTTCCGGCTGGAGGACAGCAATGACGTACGAGACCATCCTGACCGAACGGCGCGGGAACGGCGGCATCCTCTGGGTCACGCTGAACCGGCCGGAGAAGCTCAACGCGCTGAGCATGACGCTGTTCGCCGACTTGCGGGCGGCCTTCCAGCAGGCCCGCACGGACCGTTCGGTGCGCTGCGTGGTCATCACTGGAGCAGGACGGGGATTCTGTGCCGGCGCGGACTTCAGCGGCGGCCGGCCGGATGGCCTGTTGTACGCGTCAGCCGAGTCCGCCACGGACCTCGAAGGGGCGAGGCTGTTCTTTAGAAACGAATCCGAGACGTACATCGCCTTGAAACGGCTCGAGGTGCCGGTGATCGCATCGATCAACGGGGTTTGCGTTGGAGCCGGGTTGGACATGGTGGCGCACTGCGATATGGCCGTGGCTTCGACGGCGGCGCGCTTCCAGGTGGCGTACGTCAAGCGCGGCCTGTTCGCCGACCTCGGTGGCTTTTATTCGCTTCCGCGAATCATCGGGTGGCGCAAGGCGATGGAGATGATGACCACCGGACGCTTCATGGCGGCCGAGGAGGCGCACTCCGCCGGGCTCACCAACTACCTCGTGGCACCCGAAGACCTCGAAGCGAAGACGATGGAACTGGCGACGGCGGTGGAGGCTGGCCCCCCGCTTGGGCAGAAGCTCGGCAAGATGCTGGCCTACAAGACGCAGGGCATGGATTTCGAAAGCGCGCTCGAGTTTTCAGGGATGGCGCTGAACACGCTCGCGCTCTCGGAAGACCGGCGTGAAGGGCAGGTTTCTTTCGCGGAGAAGCGAGAGCCAAGGTTCACCGGCCGTTAGGCGGGGAGGGGCATTGCTAAACCGTTACAGCCATATCGGCACTGCCCGTTTCTGGTGGATTAGCCACGGATTGCATTTCCATTTCAGGGTCTTCAATGGGGTCCGAAACCTCTTGAACCGTGTAATCCGGCACCAGTACCATCGCTTGCGAGCTTATTCGGAATCAATATGGCGAAGCGATCCTCAACGTGGCAAGAGAACTGCCGGTTGCTCATCGGCGGCGCGGTAGTGGTACCAGCGCGGGTTTCCGCATGGAGCTTCGACGGTCTTTGGGGCGGCGAAGTGGTCTTCGAGCACCAGGCGAACCTGAGCGTGGATGAGAGTGCTTCGTTGGCGCTGGAGTTCGATGGCCAGCACCCGATTCGCGTGGTCTCGGTCTCGCACCGCGCGGCGCGCCAGACGACTATCCACTTCGAAGGTTCGGGGACGCCTCCGTTTAACGCGCACGGCGCGGAGGAAGAAGGACTCGCGGGCCCGCCGGGCACAAGGAGCGATTGAACTGCAATGCCGAATGTCCGGCCGGTTGTGCGGGCAGAGCCGGCAGACCGGGAAGATAGAGCGGAATGAATCAACTTCGTAATCGAGTCCCGAAGCTCCTCCGCGAGTTCTGGTCGGCTGCCCAGGAAGACGATATTGGCGGCCTTGCCAGCGAATTAGCGTTCAAGCTCACGCTGTCGATCTTCCCGTTGCTCATCTTCCTTGCCGCCGCTTCGTCGTACGTCGTCAGGATCGGCGGATTCGATGACCCGGCTACGGACATAACAGACTCCCTAGGCGATTCGCTTCCGACTGATGCTTCGAGTGTGATGGAGAAGGCGATCAACGATGTGCTGGACGGCTCCAATGCCGGACTTCTTTCATTCGGCGCCCTCGCTACGCTCTGGCCTGCTTCCGGGGCTGCCCGCGCGCTGACGAAAGCAGTGAACCGGGTGAACGACCTGCCCGACCAACGTCCCGGCTGGCGCAAGACGTTGCTTTCGCTGGAACTGACACTCTTCGGTGGGCTGGCGTTGATTGCGGCAATCACTGGA
>CAZKZR010000376.1:0-3778 GCA_964557245.1 uncultured Anaerolineaceae bacterium
CCGTTCCATAGATCATCAGCGAAGGCCCGACCCACATCGTCCCCATGCTGGAGGCCCGGATCCGGCGGTACCCCATGATCTCGTTGAACACCATCTGCTGCATCGGCGAAGCGCCCAGCCCGCCATACTCCTTGGGCCAGGCCAGCGTGATCCAGCCCCGGTCCACAAGGCCCTTGTGCACCACGTCGTCGAACTCGTTATCGCTCTGTTCCGGCAGGTCCGCGACGAACGCGTTTACCTCGTCCTGGAAAGTCTGTTGCTCGGGCGAAAGTCGGAAATTCATGCGTACTCCAGGTGGCTCATGGCACGCGAAACCCGCCGCCATGCTAGTGCGCTGACTCTACCACCCGCCGCTCCCGGCCGCCCAACCCGAGGCAACAACGAACGTCGAACGTCGAACGACGCGCGCGGACAGACATTCTCGCCTTGCCTGGTCGATGCCCGGCGCCCTTCGAAGTTCGTCGTTCGTCGTTCACCCCAGCCCCGCGGCCGCCGCATCCACACCCGCGCGCACGTCCGCCTTGAATCCCTGCTCCCGCAGGATGTTCCCAAGGCTCCGCAGCGCCAGCAGCACGTTCCCCGCGTTGCTCGATTCGCCCATCAGGCCGATGCGCCAGACTTTCGCCCGAAGGTCCCCGAGCCCGCCGCCGAATTCGATCCCGTGCCGTTTCAACAGCGCCCCGCGGACCTCGGCATCGTTCACGCCGTCGGGGATGCGGACCGTGGTCAGCACCGGCAGCCGGTAGCCCGCGTCCGCATGCAGCACCAGCCCCATCGCCTCGAGCCCGGCTTGCAGCGCCCGGCCGTTCTTCTCGTGGCGCGCCCAGCGATTCTCGATGCCCTCGTCCAGCACGAGTGCCAGCGCTTCGTGCAGCGCGTACACCATGGAGATCGGAGCCGTGTGGTGGTACGCCCGCCGCTCGTCCCAGTAGGCCTCCAGCAGCGAAAGGTCCAGGTACCAGCTGTTGCACGGCACCTCCCGCGCTTTAATCGTGTCCCACGCCCGCGGCGACATCGTGAGCGGCGCCATGCCCGGAGGCGCGCTCAGGCACTTCTGCGTCCCGGAATACACCGCGTCTGCGCCCCAGGCATCGACGGTCACCGGGACGCCGCCGAGCGAAGTCACGCAGTCCACCAGCAGCAACGCTCCCGATTCCTTCGCCAGCTTCGCGAACGGCTCCACCGGCGTCTGCACCCCGGTCGAAGTTTCCGCGTGGACGATGCCGATCAGCTTGACGCTGCCGGCGGCTTTCACCGCTGCTTCGACTCCCGCCAGGTCAGCCGGCGAACCCCATGGCGCCTGAACGCGCATGACGTTCCCGCCGGCCCGTTCGGCCATGACCGCGATGCGTTCGCCGAAGTACCCGCAAATCCCGATGACCACGTTGTCACCGGGTTCCACCAGGTTCATCACGGCGGCTTCCATGCCGCTCGTGCCGGTGCCTGGCGTAGCCAGCGTGATCCGGTTCGAAGTGCCCATCACCGTGCGCAACATGTCGTTGCACTCGTCCATGATCTTCAGGAACTCCGGGTCCAGGTGGCCGAGGATGGGCGCGGTCATCGCCTTCAGCACGCGAGGATGCGCGCCGCTAGGGCCGGGGCCCATGAGGATGCGGGTGGGCGGGTTGAAAGAAGGTGTCGCTGTCACGCACGTAGTTTAGGGGGATAGAGGTTAGGCGTTAGGCCATAGCGCGTCACGGTGGGGGAACGGCCGGTGCACACGCTGGAGTCGGGGCTCAGCCCCGAGGCCCGGGATGGTCACCGCCCCCGGCCGCAAACGAACCTTAACTCCCCGTCTCCCGCGTCGCGGGAGTCGGGAGACGGGCCGGGGGTGACGGCCGCGCCATCCGCCCCTTCCACATCCATCCCTCACCGAAACACCCTCTCCCCATGGGTACCATCAACTGGGACAACATCGCCGCCTACGCTCAGGACATCCTCCAACGCGCCAACCCCGACCTTCTCGATCCCAACACCCTCGAGGCCCTCGAAGATGGCGCCGCCGGCATCGTCGCCCCGTCCGCTGCCGCGCATGGGGCGCGCCGTCTGACCGCCGATGAGTACCTCGACAAGATGATCGAACAGGTGACGGCAGGCGCCGCAGAGGTACAAGGACAGGCGCCCACAGGTACCAAACAGGTACCGGGACAGGTGCCTGCAGGTACGCGACAGGTACATGGACAGGTACATCGACAGGTGCCGACAGGTACTGAGCAAGTACCTCAATTCGAATCTGCGGCTACCTCTTCCGACCTGTTGATTGGCTCTGAAAAAAAGTGCGCGGCGTTGAACAAGCGGACAGGTAACCCCTGCAAGGCCCGCCCGTCCTCTTCCGGCTATTGCGTCTTCCATGACCCGGACCTGACCGAAGCTGTCAACGAAATCCGTGCCAGGGGCGGCCGCTCGCCTCGCCGCGCGCTCGTCGCCGAGGCTCGGAAACTCGACTTTCAGGTCATGGACCATGGCGGCATCCAGGCTCTCATCGCCCACGTCCTCCGCCTCCAACTCCTTGGCGCCTTCACCCCTCGGCAGGCGTCTCACGCCGTCCAACTCGTCGGCCACCTCGTCAGCAACGCCCGCGAAATGTCCCCATCCGAAGAAGCGTTCAAGACCTTCGAAGCAACCACCCGCGACCTCACCGAAATAACCGATGTCGTGGCCGCACGCATGGAAACCCGTGACCTGAACGACCGCGTCAACGCTATCCAGGACGTCGGCTCCCGCCGCGAACAACTCCTCAAAGCCAACGAACGCTTTGCCCCGCGTCCCACCTACCGCTCCGTCCGCGACTACCCCTACTAAGCCCCGTCCGACTTTCTGGCCGCGCCCGGAAGGAAGCGGCTACGACCTTCCGCTTGCCCCTACCGCCCGCCCAAACGCCCGAAGCCACGTCTGTGCTCGGCGCGCAAGAACGCGGGATAACCCGAGTTACCGCCTTCCGCGCTCGAACCGATACCTGTGGGAGGGGGCCGAGGCAAGACTCTGAGGAGAGAGCAATGACGAGCATCCACTCGATTCGCGCCTCAGCCTGGCGTTGGGCTGTCCCCGTCCTGCTGCTGGGAGCCAGCTTCGCGATATCCGCATACTCCGGCCACGGAGCACTGGCGTTGGCCGCCGTGCTTCCGTTGTTGATGCTGATCACGTGGCTAGTCCTGAACAGTCGAATCCGGGCCGTGGAGCTTGCCCGGCGCGCAACCCGCGACCTCGAGGAGGCTCTCGAGGCCCTGAAGGCAAGCACGAGGGTCCTTGAGGAGCAGGCGTCGGAGTTGGACACGATGCGGGTTCGGGCTGAGTTCCTTGCGACGCATGACGCCCTCACCGGCCTGTTGAATCGACGCGCGTGGTGGGAGGCGGGGCTGGCCATGGACCTGCGGGCCGTCGCGCTCGTCGACATCGACCACTTCAAGCGCGTGAACGACGAGTTCGGCCACCCGGCGGGCGACGGTGTGCTCGTCGAGGTAGCGGATCGGCTCGCCGAACTGGTTGGCCAGCGGGGCGTTCTAGGGCGAATTGGCGGCGAGGAATTCGGGATCCTCTTCGACAGCGACGTGCGGACTGCGGCCGGTGTGCTGGCGGAGGTCGTAACGGGAGTGCCCCTGGCGCTAATTCGCGTGTCCGGGTTCGCGCTTCCAATCTCGGTGAGCGGCGGGTTGTCTGCGGTGGCCAGGCAAGGGGACCGGGAAAATCGGATCGGTGACGCATACGCGTCGGCCGATGCGGCGCTCTATGAGGCGAAATCGGCCGGCCGGGCAGCCTGGAAAGTCGCACAGGGCCGCCT
>CAZKZR010000377.1:0-3775 GCA_964557245.1 uncultured Anaerolineaceae bacterium
GTTCGTAAAGCGCTTCTCATTATTTACCTTCGCTTGGGCCCCCAGCAGGCACGTTGAGCGCGCCACTCATCACCTCCACGAAAGAGGCCCATCCCTTGGAACAGCAACAGCCCCCCGCCGGAACCGATGTCGCCGAAGCCCGCGCGACCCTCGAAGCGGCGATGTTCGAAATCAAGCGCGTCATCGTCGGCCAGGAGGCTATGCTCGAGCGCGTCCTGGTCGCCCTGCTCTCCGGTGGCCACCTCCTTATAGAAGGCGTCCCCGGGCTCGCCAAGACGCTCACCGTGAAGACCATCGCCGATGTCCTCGGCGGCACCTTCCAGCGCATCCAGTTCACGCCGGACCTCGTCCCCGCCGACCTCGTCGGCACCCGCATCTACCGCCCGGACCATGGCACCTTCGAAACCGAGCGCGGCCCGGTCTTCTGCAACCTGCTCCTCGCCGACGAGATCAACCGCGCCCCGGCCAAAGTCCAGTCCGCCCTGCTCGAAGTCATGCAGGAGCGCCAGGTCACCATCGGCCTGGAGACATTCAAGGTGCCGCGCCCCTTCCTGGTCATGGCCACCCAGAACCCCATCGAGTCCGAAGGCACCTACCCGCTGCCCGAGGCCCAGGTCGACCGCTTCATGATGAAAGTGCTGGTTGACTACCCCGGCCTCGGTGAGGAGCTGCTCGTGGTCCAGCGCTCCCTCCAGACCGTCGCGGAAGTGCAGCGCATCCTCCCCATCGAGCACCTCGAGGAGTATCAGCGGCTCGCTGCCGACCTCTTCGTGGACCGTGCGGTCGCGCAGTACGCCATCACCCTCGTCGATGCGACGCGCAACCCCGGCAAGTACGGCCTCTCCCAACACGAAGGGCATATCGCCTTCGGCTCGAGTCCTCGCGGCAGCATTAACCTCGTCCATGCCGGTCGTGCCCTCGCCCTCCTCCGCGGCCGCCGCTACGTCCTTCCCGGCGATATCCACGACCTCGCCAAGGACGTCCTGCGCCACCGCATCGTCCTCACCTACCAGGCCCTCGCGGATAACGTCACCACAGACCTCATCCTCGATGGCATCCTCAAGGCGGTCGCCCAGCCGCGAATCGAGCTTGCCCAGGAGCTCAGCGCGTGAGTGCCGCCAACCTCCACATTGTGCGGACACCCGACAAACCCGGCCCCGGACCGATGCCCGAGAGCGTCTTGCGCGCGCTCGACATCACCATCGGGCGGCGGATGAACGGCATGCTCTCCGGAGACTACCGTTCGAACGCGCTCGGCCTCGGCACCGAACTCGCCCAGGTCCGCGAATATCAGCCCGGCGACGACGTCCGCCAGATCGACTGGAACGTCACCGCTCGCACCACCGTCCCGCACGTCCGCGTCCAGGTCGCGGACCGCGTCCTCACCACCTGGCTACTTCTCGACACCTCCCCGTCGATGGGCTTCGGCACCGCTGACCGTCGGAAATACGACGTCGCTGAAGGCGTCGCCGTAGCCGTGGGTCAGGTGGCCACGCGCCACGGAAACGCGCTCGGCATCCTCAGCTTCGGCGGCGAACAGGGCCGGATGATCCCGCCCGGCCAGGGCCGCAAGGGCATGCTCGGGCTCCTCTCCGTCCTGCGCGACGACCCGGCTCGCGAGGGTTCCGGCCCTACCTCGCTTGGCGATGCGCTGCACTCGCTCAACCGTGTCGCCCGGCATTCGCGTCTCATCGTCCTCGTTTCCGACTTCCGCGGTCCCCGCGATTGGCCTGACGCTCTCGTCGAGCTCTGCGGCCGGCATGCCGTCGTCGCGGTCGAAGTGCGGGACCCGCGCGAACAGGAACTGCCTGACGTCGGCGAACTCTGGCTGGTGGACCCCGAAACCGGCCGCCAGCTGCGAGTTGATACCCGTTCTCGCAAGCTGCGCGAGCGCTTCTCCGCCGCCGCCGAATCCGAACGGACCGAGGTTGCCCGCCTTCTCGCGCGCGCGGGCGCCCAGCATGTCGTCCTTTCCACCAAAGGCGATTGGCTCCGCACCCTCGCCGCCTTCCTCAATTCGAAAGGAGGCCGGAGATGAGCTTTGCCTGGCCCCTCGCGCTACTCAGCCTCTGGCTCGTGCCGCTGGCCGTCGCCGCCTACGTCTGGGCCCAGCGTCGCAGGCCGAAGTACGCCGCCCGCTTCACCAATCTGGACCTCCTGGCGAACGTTGTCGATAAGACGCCCGGCTGGCGCCGCCACGTGCCTGCGGCCCTCGGGCTGCTGGCACTGACTGCGCTGCTCGTAGCGCTCGCCCGCCCCGAGTTCGTCCACAAAGTGGCGAAGCAAGAAGCCACCGTCGTCCTCGTCACCGATGTCTCCGGATCGATGACCGCCACCGATATCCAACCCACGCGCATGGACGCTGCCAAGGCAGCCGGCCACACCCTCGTCGATAAGCTCCCGAAGGGCTTCCGTCTCTCGTTGGTCAGCTTCTCAGCCGGCGTCCGCACAGTCGTCGCGCCCACCACGGACCGCGATCTCATGAACGCGGCGATCGATTCCCTTACTCCCGTCGGTGGCACCGCCATGGGAGACGGCATCGTCGAAGGGATCGCCGCCTCGCAGCTCAGCGCCGACGACACCACGGCCCGCCCGGCCGTGACGCCTTCCGCCACCGCCGGTTCGGGAGACAAAGCCGAAAACCCGCCGGTCATCCTCGTGCTGCTTTCCGATGGCGCGAACACCCTGGGCCAGACGGACCCAATTGATGCCGCGACCCAGGCCCAGGAACAGGGCATCCCGGTGTTCACCATCGCCTTGGGCACGCAGGACGGCGTGGCCGTCGTCACCGACAACCAGGGCCGTGAACGGCGCGTCAGCGTTCCCCCGGATGAGGAAACGCTGAAGCAGATCGCCGAGATGACCGAGGGCAAGTTCTTCTCGGCTCCTTCCGCGGAAGACCTGCAGTCGATTTACAACGACCTCGGCTCGAAGATCGGCTACAACGAGACCACGTCCGAAGCGACGGTCGGCTTCGCGGGCTTCGGCGCCGTCGCCCTGCTCGCCGCTGGTGCGCTGAGCCTCCTCTGGTTCAACCGCTTCCCGTAGGGCCAGCCGGGTCACCGCGATCCGGCCTGCACCAAACCCGATTCGTATGCGTAGACCACAGCCTGCGCACGATCGCGCAGGTCCAATTTGTCGAAGATGTGCGCGACGTGAGTCTTGACCGTCGCCTCGCTCACAATCAGTTCCTGGGCGATCTCGCCGTTGGTCAGCCCTCGGCCGATCAGTGCCAGCACCCCGGCCTCCCGGGGCGTCAGCGCATCGACGCCTGAGACTGCGCGCTGCGCCGGAGGCGGTTTCCGCACGTAGTGCTCGATTAGTCGGCGCATGATTGACGGCGCCAGGAGAGAGTCACCGGCGGCTACCGTTCGGACCGCGGCGATCAAGTGTTCAGGCGGAGCATCTTTCAGGAGGAAGCCGCTCGCGCCGGCCCGAAGTGCCTCATACACGTACTCGTCCAAGTCGAACGTCGTGAGGACCAGCACTCGCGCGCCGGAATCCTGGGCGAGCAGCCGGCGCGTCGCCTCAATCCCGTCCACCAGCGGCATGCGGATGTCCATCACCAAGACGTCGGGCGAGTGTTCGAGGGCAAGCTCCACCGCTTGTCCGCCATCCGCCGCCTCTCCCACAACGCTAATGTCAGGCTCAGATTCGAGGATGAGCCGGAACCCGGTGCGCACCAGGGCCTGGTCATCGACCACCAGCACTCGAAGGGTCATCGCGCGTCCGCCGTCGGGATCCATGCCTTGACCACGAACCCACCCTCGTTGCC
>CAZKZR010000378.1:0-3774 GCA_964557245.1 uncultured Anaerolineaceae bacterium
CCAAGGCGACCAGGTCGAACTGCCGAGTTCCATCGTCTACGTCCCGGAGAACACCTACCTGCGCGGCATTGCCAAGCTGGAGGACCGGCTGGTTTCGCTCATGGACCTCGAAGGCGTGTTGCCTGCTGCCTCAGAAGGCGAGTTCGAATTCGCCGCCGCCGCCGCCGCCGCCTAGCCCTGCCGCTTCCGGCACACAAATTCAACCTCACCACGCGAGGAGCGCCACTGCATGGCAACCAACAAAGGCCAACGGCTGCAATTCGAACTGGACGACGACGACCTGAAGCTCTTTTGCGAAGAGGCCGACGAACAGATCGAGCTCCTCGACACCTGCCTCGTGCAGCTCGAGGGAGAACCTGAACCCGAGCTGCTTCAGCAGATTTTCCGCGCCGCCCACACGCTCAAGGGTTCAAGCGCCACCATCGGCCACAAGAAGATGGCCAGCCTCACTCACGCCATGGAGACCGTCCTTGATGCGGTCCGCCAGGGCCGTCGGACCCCCACCTCCGAGGTCGTGGATGCACTCCTCGCGGGCCTTGATGCACTCCGCATCCTCGCCAACGAAGTCGTCACCCGGATCGATTCCGGAGTTGAGACCTCAGGGCTCGAGGCGGACCTCCACGCTGTGCTCGAATCTGGCGCCGAAGCGTCGGCAGCCGCGGATTCGGCCGAACCGCGCTCCGGCTTCCACCTCAACGAGGCGTCGGTCGAAATCGCTTTGCAGGAGATGGGCCAGGGAAGTTCCTGCTACCTCGTCGAGGTGCACATCGATGCTGAATGCCAGCTGCCCTCGATTCGCGGCTTCCAGGTCCTCCAGGAACTCGACGCGCTGGGCACAACGTTGCAGACATGGCCGGACCGCGAACTCATCGAGGCTGGCGCCGGCGAGCTAAAGCTCACGGCCGCTTTGCTCTCTAGCCAGGCCGAAGAACAGCTCCAGGCCGCCGTCAAGATTGTCTCCGACGTCGAAGCGGTCCTCGTGCAGGCCCTGAACGCCGAGCAACTCGCAACGCCGCTGGGCGGCGGGTCCACCGAGAGTGCCGGGGACGAACAGCGATCGACTCGTCCCCAGCTGGCGCTTGTCGAGACGGGCGGCGGCGAAGCGGCGCGTGCGCCGAAGAAGTCCACGGCGCAGTCCGTCCGCATCGACGTGGAGCGCCTCGACGGACTCATGAACCTCGTCGGCGAACTGGTCATCGACCGCACCCGGCTTCAGCAAATTCGCGAACAGCTTTCGGCCGTCCTCAAGGACGCCAACATGACGGAACTCACGGAGAACTTCGAAGAGACCACGGCTCACCTCGCCCGCGTCACCGATGAGCTCCAGGAACAGATCATGCGGAGCCGCATGCTCCCCGTGCGCTCAGTCCTGACGCGTCTGCCCAGGCTCGTCCGCGATGTCGCCACCAAGTGCGGGAAGAAAGTCGAACTGCTCACCGCGGGCGAAGAGACCGAACTCGACCGCTCGGTCATCGAGGAGATCTCGGACCCGCTCGTCCACATTCTTCGAAACGCGGTCGACCACGGCCTCGAGACGCCCGAGGAGCGCCGCGCGCTCGGCAAGCCTGAGACAGGAACGGTCACCGTGACCGCCTGGAACCAGGAGACCTACATCTACCTTTCCGTGAAAGACGATGGCAAGGGGATCGACACGCGCCGCTTGCGCCAGAAGGTCGTGGAAAAGGGCCTCATGTCCCGGGACGCCGCCGAATCAGCGACCGAAGAACAGGCCATCCAGTGGATCTTCCTGCCCGGCCTCTCGACCGCGGAGAAACTCACGGACGTTTCGGGCCGCGGTGTTGGCATGGATATCGTCCGCACCAACATCGAGCGGCTGAACGGCCAGATCACGGTGCACACCGTCCCGGGCAAGGGCTCCGAAGTCGTCATTCAGTTGCCACTGACGCTCGCTACAACCAAGGCGCTGATGGTCATGGCCAATAGCACGGTGTACGCCATCCCCCTCGTCTCGGTCACTGAAGCGCTCGCAGATCATGAAGCCGACATTCACTCCGTGAATGGCCTGAAGACGCTCCGTCTTCGGTCGCGGCTGCTGCCGATGATGGACCTGGCCCACGCGCTGGGAGATACCCGCCCGAAGACGATCGACTCCGGCCGGTTCGTCGTAGCCGCTCGTCATGGAGAACGCCAGGTGGCGTTCATGGTTGACCGGCTGCTGGGAGAGCAAGACGTGGTGGTCAAGTCGCTTGGTGACCTCGTGGGGAACCGGCGCGGGCTCACCGGAGCAACCATCCTGGGCGATGGCACCCTGGGGCTGATTGTGGATACAGCCAGCCTCGTCAACGAGCAGTCGATGCTGGCGTCTGCGTAAGCCGGCCCGGGCAGAGGAGCACCGTATGCAACACGATCTAATTGAGACTCTAACCATGGTCGCCAGGGATGGCGCATTCCGAGCCGGCCGGGGGCTGAGCGGCCTCATGGGACAGGAAATTCAAATCCACGTCCCAAACGTCCGCAGCGGCACCAAGGCAGATGCCTGCGACGCCGTCGGCGGCGAAGAAGCGGTGGTACTTGGCGCCTACCTCTCCATTTCCGGAGATGTAACCGGGCACGTCATGCTGCTCTTCCCCGTCAGTCGCGCACTTGAATGCGTCGACCTCATGTGCGGCCAGCCGGTCGGCACGAGCACGGAGCCCGACGAACTTGCGGAATCCGCCATCGGCGAACTCGGGAACATCGTCGGCTCCGCCTTCGTGAACGCGCTGGCTGACTACGCCAACCTCATCCTTCACCCCAGCCCGCCAACCGTTATCAACGACATGGCCATCGCCCTCGTGCAATCGGTTTACGCCGAAGTGCTCTCCCAGGGCGGCGACGTCGTCATGATGGATGCAATCTTCGAAGACCACTCGGGCCGCACGGCCGGTCTGCTCATCGTGGCGCCGGACCCCGTCTCGCTCGACAAGCTTCAGAAGGTGGCCGCATGACTGCGCCCACCTCAGATGCGAAACGGATCTCCGTTGGCATCGGTCAGCTGGCGATTTCGAAGGACCCGCGAGAGCTGCTCGTCGCCTACGGGCTCGGCTCATGCATCGGCGTCAGCTGCTTCGATCCCCAGGCCAAAGTAGCGGGGATGGCGCACATCCTGCTGCCCAGCTCTGATGGCAAACGCGCGGACGACCGCGAACCCGCCCGCTTCGCCGATCTCGGCATTGACCTCCTCATCGCCCGCCTGACCGAATCTGGCGCGGCCGCCCGGCGGCTGGTTGTGAAGATCGCTGGAGGCGCCGCCGTTCTTGGTCCGGCCAATGCAGAAAAGTTCAACATCGGCGAGCGAAATGCCGATGCAATAAAGGAACGGTTGAAGCGGCACGGGCTAACTCCGGCCGCCTCGGACCTGGGCGGAAGCAAGGGCCGCACGCTTGAGTTACACCCGGGCACAGGGAAGACCTTTGTCCGCACCGCGGCCTCACCGGCCAACGAACTGTAGGAGTCCGAACATGGCAACAATTCTTGTGGTCGATGACGCAGCATTCATGCGGATGCGCATGTCTAAAATCCTCTCCGAAGCCGGATACGAAGTGATCCAGGCCGAGAACGGCCTCGAAGCGGTCGCCAAGTACAAAGCTTCGAAGCCTGACGCCGTACTCATGGACATCACCATGCCTGAGATGGACGGCCTCACGGCGCTGAAGGAGATCCGCGGGCATGACCCGCAGGCACGCGTGGCTATGGTCACCGCCCTCGGCCAGCAGCAGATCGTCCTCGAAGCTGTCAAGAGCGGCGCCAAGGACTTTCTCGTGAAACCCTGCG
>CAZKZR010000379.1:0-3764 GCA_964557245.1 uncultured Anaerolineaceae bacterium
CTGGACCAGGTGCTTTTGCTGGGCATGGGCGGCTCCAGCCTCGGGCCGGAAGTCATTGCCAACACCTACGGTCTTGCGCACGGTGCGCGCGCGTTCCAGGTACTCGATAGCACCCACCCCGACCAGGTGCGCATGACCGCGGCAGCGCTCGATCTCTCTCGCACCCTCGTAGTCGTCGCGAGCAAGTCTGGTTCGACGATCGAGACCATGAGCCAGTTCGCGTACTTCTGGGGCCTCATCGGGAGCGGGCGGCAGTTTGTGGCCATCACCGATCCGGGCAGCAGCCTGGAGAAACTCGGGCATGAGCACGGATTTCGCAAGGTATTCTTGAACCGCTCGGACATCGGCGGCCGCTTCTCGGTGTTGTCGCATTTCGGTATGGTGCCGGCCGCGCTCCTCGGGGCCCCGGTCGGTGAGATTCTTGACGATGCGATCGCGATGGCGGAGGCATGCGGCGCCCAGGCGCCGAACGAGGAGAATCCGGGCGCGGTCCTCGGCATCCTGCTCGGCGAAGCGGCGCTGGCCGGTGTGGACAAGTGCACGCTGCGCCTTCCTGATGATTTGGGCTCCTTCGGCTGGTGGGTAGAGCAACTCGTCGCGGAATCCACAGGCAAAGAGGGTCGGGGGATACTCCCGGTGGAAGGTGAAGGCGACCTGCGCGTGGAGGAATACGGCTACGACCGGTTGTTCGTGAATTACGACGCGGACGGGCGGGCCGAGGCTCTGGATGCTGCCGGACACCCAATCCTCAATCTCCAATCCGCCGGACTGGGCGGGGAGTTTTTCCGATGGGAGTTCGCGACGGCCGTAGCCGGCGCCATCCTGGGGGTTCAGCCGTTCGACCAGCCCAACGTCCAGGAGGCAAAGGACGCGGCCAACCGCATACTCGCGGGCGACGCGCCGGCCGTGACACCGGTCGGGCTTGAGACCGTGTTGGAGACGGTCAACGCCCACGATTACATCGCGATCAACGCCTTCGTCCCGCGCAGTGCCGCGAACATCGCCCGGCTTCAGCGAATCCGCGACACCCTCGCCCAACGCTACGGGGTCGCGACGACTGTTGGGTTCGGGCCGCGGTTTTTGCATTCCACCGGACAACTCCACAAGGGCGGCCCAAACTCCGGAGTGTTCATCGAGCTGGTTGAGACCGCTGCGGACGACCTGGCAATCCCAGGGAAGCCGTACACGTTCGGCCAACTGATCGCGGCGCAAGCGCTCGGGGACCTCGCGGCGCTTTCCTCTCGAGGTCGGCGCGTGACTCGCGTCGAGGGCCTCCACGAACTCGAGCGCCTCGTCAGCGAGGGGCCCGGCCCCCTTTAGGGGCCGCCTGCGCCGAAATTCCACGAACGGTTAACGGTACTTATTCGCAACTATTGCGAACGGGTTCGATACTCGACTTATGGTGCGGCGCACGTGCGGTCTTCTTCTTCACCCGACTTCGCTTCCTGGTGAGGGCGGCCTCGGCCCGGAAGCGTTCCGCTTCGTCGATTTCCTCGTCGATTCGGGCTGCGCTCTCTGGCAGATGCTGCCTCCGTCGCCTGTGGGTCCGGGAAATTCACCGTACGCGGCGCGCTCAGCGTTTGCCCTGGAGCCACTCCTCATCTCGCTCGAAGGCCTGGCCGCAGAGGGACTGCTGGATCCGCGCACGGACTTTGTGCCTCCGTCAGAGGAACCTCACCGCCATGACTTCGACTTGCTGCGGCAGCACCGCGAGCCTCTGCTCAGAGCGGCCTTTGCGGAGTGCCTCTCGGCAGGGGGACGTCAACACCTTGATGCTTTCGTCGCCGGTAACGCCTGGCTCCCGCCTTACGCCACCTTTGCAGCGCTGCGGGAGCTGAGCCGCGAGCCATGGTGGCTCTGGCCGCGGCGGTACCATAACCCGGAAGAAGTGCCCGCGCAGGAGGGCTCGGCCCTCGGCGATGAGATTCGGTACCAGCAGTTCCTGCAGTGGTGCCTCGACCGGCAATGGCGGACGCTGCGTAGCTACGCCCGGGACCGCGGAGTCTCGCTGTTCGGCGACGTCCCAATCTTCGTGGACCTCGACAGTGCCGAAGTCTGGTCCAACCAGCGGCTGTTCAAACTCGACGAGGAGGGGCGCCCGGAGGTTGTAGCAGGGGTCCCACCCGACGCCTTCTCGGACACAGGCCAGCGCTGGGGTAACCCGCACTACGACTGGAAGGTGATGGCCGAGGACGGGTTCAGCTGGTGGATCGAGCGCATGCGCAGGACGTTCTCCCTGTTCGACGGTGTGCGCATCGATCACTTCCGCGGCTTCGAATCGGCCTGGGAGATCCCGGCCGACTCTCCGACGGCGATCAGCGGGCATTGGGAACCTGGGCCCGGCCGAGCCCTCTTCGACGCGCTAGCGGGCGCGTTCGGGAGACTGCCGATCATCGTAGAGGACCTTGGGCTGATCACAGCGCCGGTGAAAGCCCTGCGCGACGAACTGGGCTACCCAGGGATGGCAGTTCTCCAGTTCGCCTTCGGCGATGATGAATCAAACCCCTACCTTCCCCACAACCAGGTGCAGGATCAGGTGGTTTTCACCGGCACGCACGATAACGACACGACCCTCGGCTGGTACCGGAACGCCCCCGAATGGGACCGAGATCACGTCCGTCGCTACCTTTCGGTCAGCGGCGACGACATCGTGAATGACCTGATCCGATGCGCGTACCGGTCAGTTGCCGATACAGTGCTTATCCCGATGCAAGACGTCCTCGAACTGGGCAGCGACGCGCGAATGAATATCCCCGGCGCCGCCGATGGCAACTGGCGATGGCGATTCAGCTGGGATCAGCTCGGCGCCGGCCGCGCCGCCTGGCTTTCGGGGCTCGCGCAGGAGACCGGCCGCCACCCCGGGATGGTTTCCGCCAAGTGAGCGGGCTTGTCCTCTCAGTCCTCGATCAGTCGCCGATTCGCAAGGGTGGCACCTCGGCGCAGGCGCTCGCCGAAACCGTTGAACTCGCTCAACTGTGCGATGACCTGGGGTACGAGCGGTACTGGCTCTCAGAACACCACGGTACCGGGCTGGCTTCCGCTTCGCCCGAGATACTCATCGGTCACATCGCCTCCCAGACCAGACGGATCCGGGTCGGATCGGGCGGAGTGATGCTCATGCACTACGCGCCCCTGAAGGTGGCGGAACAGTTCCGCATGCTCGAAACCCTGCACCCCGGCCGCATCGACCTCGGGGTTGGACGCGCGCCTGGAAGCGACACGCGGACAGCCCGCGCTCTCGCCGACGGCCACGCCATGAGCGATGTGGACCGCTATCCGGACCAGGTGATGGACCTCTATGGGTTCCTCTCCGGTACGCTCCCTGTGACCCATCCGTACTACGGCATTAAGGCGCAACCGACGGGCGACGGGCTGCCGGAGATGTGGATGCTCGGTTCAAGCCGCGCGAGCGCGAGGTACGCGGCGGAGCTGGGGTGGGCGTTCTGTTTCGCGCATTTCATCAGCCAGGAAGGGCCGGAGACGGTCCTGAAGGAATACGAGCAGGCCTTCGAACCATCGCCCTTTCTCGCTGAACCCCGGACCGCTATGGGCGTGTCAGTGACTTGCGCTGCCACCCACGAAGAAGCGGAGTACCTGAGCTGGAGCCGTTGGGGCTCGCGGGTGGTCACCCGCGCTCGCGGGCAGCAAGGATTCGGAGTCATCACGCCCGAAGAGGCGATGGCCATCGACTACACGGAGCCGGAGTTGGACTACCTGGCGTACCTGCGCCAGACGTACATCCATGGAGACCCTGGCACGGTCCG
>CAZKZR010000380.1:0-3745 GCA_964557245.1 uncultured Anaerolineaceae bacterium
GCCTTCGCCATCGAGCGGGAACGACGCCGGTGGTGTCTGCGTGAAGCTCGTGCCATCACAGAACACCGTGCTCAGCGCAAAGTCTTCCCAGACCACGGAGGCGAAGTCGTCAGGCCCGGTGAAGACCTCGTTGTTGACGCCGATCCAGTTTTCCTGCGGAGCGCCCGGACCGCCGGGGAACGTCTTGCTTTCCCCGGGGGCGAGGACGCCGATCATGTCAAGTTCTTCGGCGTTGCCAACGTCCGTGCCGATGCTCTTGAGCGCGAACCCGCCAAGATTCACGACGTTAGAACCGAAGTTCTTGACGGTGATGGATTCCTGCCCGCTGCACTGCAGGTTCGTGATACGGATATCGCCAGGGACCGGAGAAGGCGGCGCCGGGAACGTGACCGTCACGTTCGTCGGCTCCATGAGGCTGTTCGTCACCTTGATCCATGCCTGACACTCATCGGGCGAGTCCGGGAATAGCGGGGGTTTCGCGATGTCCACGTTGAGCGCCCGGCCGTTCACATCCGTGGTGTCGAACGAGGTAGCCGTCGCGAAACGCCTGGTCCCGTTGATTGTGTACGGACGATCAGCCGCCTCGATGATCGTTCCGCCGCCGGCATCGATTTCGAACTTCACGGGTACGCCGAGCGTGTTGTTGTAGTTCGCCGCATCGCAGAAGCCGTCGCGGTCGCGCAGGTGGGCCACTACGTACTTAATCTGCGGTGAATCGGTACTGACGATAGTGACGTCCTTATAACCGGCCCACCGCCAGACGGTCTCTGCGACATTGCTGGCGATTGCAGGGAACTTGCCGCGGTTTCCAGCCTGCGGGTATTCCGCGACAACGTAATAGCGCGTACGCCCGGCGATATCTTCTGGCTTGCACTGGGGATTCTTGTTGATTGCGTTGGCGGCGCAACCTTCGTAGCTCAGGTTCATGTCGCCGAAGGTGTCTACCGACGCGATCCCGTCCGTGCCCGAGGGCTGGCTCATCATGCGCGGTTTCCGGACGGAACCCAGGGCCGTGGTGACCTTGGTATGGGGGTTCACGTTGAAGGAGAAGTCAGATTCGTCATCGGGTACGAAGAACCCTGATCCTCCGGCCTTCACACCAGCCTTGTAGTTGTTCAGAAGGCCCTCGTTCTCCATGAAGAAGGTGACGATGGAGGGCGGCATTTCGAGCGAGCCCCAGGCCTGGCGAAGGTTAGACTCGCCCTTCAGGAGCTCCCAGTCCGTCGGCAGGATCCAGCGGTCCTTCGGGACCACTCGGCCGTCGGCCTTCTTCTCTTCCGGCCTGCCGGAGGGATTGGAGCCGGGGAAGTACCCGCGAACGGTGGCGGTCACATCGCCGAAGGTGGAGACGAACTGGTCCGGGGTCGCTTCGATGGAGGCATCTTCGAAGATCAGGAAGAAGATGGGCTTGGCCACCTTGGAGAAGTTGTTCCCCTGGATGAACATCTCAACGTCAACTTCGCCCGGGTCTTCGCTCTCGTAGCGGATGGAGGTTGAGCAGCCTTCTCCGAGACTCGACGTAGCCTGATCGGGGCCGAGGATGGTGACTCCCGGACCCGCGAGGAAGGAGCCGGGCTGGCCCTTCGGTCGAACGAACTGGACGATCTGGTCTTCGCAGGTGTCGTTGCTCGAGACCGCATAGGTCAGCGTAACGATTTGGCCCGCCCAGGCGACGGTAGGCACCTTGCTCGCGGGGTTGAAGCTGAAGTGGTATTCAACCCACTCCTGCGGCGCGGCCGGCACATTGGGCTGGTGCGGGTAGAACACTTCGACGACGACACGCGTTACTTCGCCGCCGCTGCAGCCGCCGGCGTTGAGCGTGCTGACGGTGATGTCGTCCGGGTTGGCGTCCGTGTCGCCCATGAACGGAGAGAACGGGTTTGAATCGAAATTGTTGAGGTCAATGCGGCCGCCGACGCTGATACCGGTGATGACCTTAGGCTTCGCGAACGTGGGGCTCTCGGAATCGGGGACGCGGAAGTAGCCGCACTTGCCGATGATCTCCGCTCGGATGAGCGCGCCATCCAGCAATTGGTTGAACTCTTCCTTGCCGGCGGTCTTGTGCTTGCCCAGCACCCACTCCGTGACGCTCGTCGAACCGATGAACGTGCCGTCCGCGAGGTTGAACTGGAGGGGGACGTTGACTTCGGTGAACGTGACCGGGTTGGAATCGAACGTGGCGCCCATACCAAGGACCGTGCGGTCAATCGTGTTCCACTCGGTGAGGAGAGGCCCGGCGGCAATACCTTCGGCCGAAGTGACGCCGTTGCCGTCACCGTCGGAATCGAAGAATGCCTGGTCCGGAACGCCGTTATTGCTGAAGTTGACGTACACGGTCTGCTCGCCGGGGGCAGCGCTCGTGTAGACAAAGCAAATGGTGTTATCGCGAACACCCTGCAGCCGCGGTTCATCGGCGGGCGTCTTGGTGAAGACCTGAATGTTCCCGGCGCCGGGAGAATCGGGCGGAGACACGGGATTGAAGTGGATCTGGTTCGCAGCGAGTGCGTCAACCGTCGCATCCGTACCGATAAGGCAGATGTAATGCGGCGAGTTCACGACGAGCGGCCCGGATGACTGTCGCGGGGGGACCTGGCCGTCGATTGTCACATGGCGCAGCTCGACGATGTCGCGGATGTCGACGAGCCGGTCAGCGGGCAGCTGCGGGGAAACCGGCACTTGCTGGTCGTCTTCGTCATTGTCACGCGTGCTCGTGGTGACGCGGTTGTAGACAGCATCAAAGTTGAAGGTGACCTGGAGGTCGTTCTCGTTCGTATCGGAGGCGATTCCGGCGCACCACTCAGACCCTACCTGGCGGACGTACTCCACCTGGACCGTGCCCACGAACGTCCCGGTGATCACGAAGTCTGTCGTAGCGACTGCGTTGACGGGATCCGGATCAGCCCCGGCCAGTCCGCCGGCGTTGGAGGTGCGACCTGTGAGGAACCTGTTGTCCCAGCCAGAAGTGCAGACCTCGGCAGGCGCGTTGACCAGGCCATTGCCGATCTTATCGAGCGTGACCGTGCGAATCGGGATGGCTGGCAACGCGAGGGTGGTCTCAGTCCCACCCAGGTCATACACCCAGGAGATGTGCAGGTTCTTGTACCCGGGTGGGGCGTAAACGACCACGCAGTAGACGTCGTCCGCAGTGCTCCCGACGCCGGCGTTCAACGACGAGACGGCTGACCCGAGGATGCTGCCGTCGACATAGGTGGCTCCAACGGGCAACGGGACGGTGATCGTCGAGGGGCTGGCCGGATTGATGGGGTCGGTGGCCGTTACGCGGAATCCGAGGTCTCCACCGATTCCGGAAACCGGGGTGACCCCATCGATGTTGACGTCGACGCAGTAGCCGTTCCGTGTCGTGGCGCTGGCGGGAAGACGGTGAGAAACGGTGCCGGCAAGGAGCGCCGGAGGTTGCCGGACTTCGAGGGGAGTATCGGAAACGTCGTAGGTAGAGAGCGGGTCAAACGCCGGGCCGTTGGGATCGAAGACCGCCTTAACGCCGATCGGCAAGGCGCTGCGCCCAGCCGAGATCAGCATCACAAACAAAACAAGGGCGGTTGGAAGCACGATCCGCCGGGTGTGACGCGCCATAGAGTCCCCCTGGGACTATGCAACGCACCCCGCCGGGCGTGTGAAGCTTGGCATGGAGATGATGTCTCGACTCATCATCAACAGCCGTAGGTTCTGCCAGTTATTGCCGAAGCAATACTCCCGGTCAAGCTCCGGTATGTAAAAACAAACG
>CAZKZR010000381.1:0-3742 GCA_964557245.1 uncultured Anaerolineaceae bacterium
GTTCGACACGGTGGAGAAGTTCACCGAGATCGCGCCGTTGGTGTTCGGGCTCATGAACAGCCCTCCGCCGTCGCCACCCGCCACATTGTCCGCCAACGTCGAGAACGTGACGCCGTCCGAAGGCACGTTCGCAGTCGTAATGTGAATGCCGCCGCCGTCTCCAACGGCTTCGTTGCGGAGCACTTCGGATTCGTCCAGGACGAACCGGTTGAGGTTTGCAAAGATGGCGCCCCCGTTCGTACCCGCGAGGTTGTCCCAGAAGTGACTGCGGTCGGCTGCGAAGATGACATCGACGTCGGTGTCGTGTGTGACCAGCACGCCGCCTCCGTCGCCGATCGTGGCCTCGCTCTTGGTCACATAGGAATTGATGATCGCGACGTCGCAGTCCTCGGCGAAGACACTGCCTCCGTTGTCCGCGACGTTTCCATCCATGCCGACGGCATCGAGGATGAGACCGCCGTCCGTGCAGCGGATGGCGCCGCCGTTGAGTTCGCCGGCGTAGTCGGGACTTGCTACCAGCCCATCGGATGGAGGATTGAAACCGCCGCTGAGCGTGAGGTTGCGGACCGCCAGGGAGCCGCCGTTTCGCACCTCCAGGAATCGCATGGCGGGCGCGCCTGGAGCTCGCAGGAACACCGACCCATTGCCGAGGATCACCACGTTCCGGGTGATCGCTGGCAGCGCGCTATCGGGGTTTGTTGGCGCTGTATTCGCGAACGAGTAAACGCAGTTGGCGGGAAGGACCACCACATGCGGCCCTGCCACCGCAGCGGCGGCGATGAGGTTGGCCCGGAGCGATGCGACCGAGCACGTCGGATTGAAGACTGCAGCTTCAGCTGTGGGGGCAGAGAATACCCCGAGGGATGCCGCGGCGATGCCGGCGGCGCCGATGAGACTGGCAAAGAACCTGCGCATTGGAGTGACCGTTTCCTATCCTGAGGTTTTGCTGAACGCCGGCCGGGCATCTGCCAACCAAATGGCGCCGCGCGCGGATAGGTGACGGGTGGGTGCTGAAACTTCTGTGAGCTGGATCGCTTCAGGAAGTTTGTGGGCGTTCCTCGCGGACCAGTGCTTGCGACCACGGGCTGGCATCTTCTATGGACAGCCAATCGCGCAGCACCTCGGCGTTGTGTTCGCCCCTCCAGGGCGCCGGCCGTCGAACTCCGGCTTCCGCACCTGAGAACCTGTAGGGAGCCTGTACCACAGGCCGCGTGCCCCCCGCTCGGTCGTCCACCTGGATGACCATTTCACGGTGCCTGACTGTAGCCTGGTCGCGAATCTCTTCCGCGGTTCGGACATCCCCCCACGCGATGTTGCGCCGATCAAGGACGCTGACCAGCGCGTCGCGGCCCGGCAATGAGCGGATGTACTCGGCCACGAGCGCCTTTCGCAGCCTGCTCTTTTCGGTGATTGATGCCCCTGCCGGCGCCGGGTCCTGGAGTGCGCCCTCGTCCGAAAGATGGTTCCAGATGTGGCGGAAGTCGGCCGAGATAAGGACCTGCCCGTCCCGGGTCTCCCAAACCTCGCTCGGCAGCACACGCGTGTGTTCGGAGTCCTCGAGCGAATACTGCATGCAGTCGTCCGTCGCGACCGTCGCGTCCATCATGGACATGTCGATGTGCTGGCCGCGGCCGGTCCGCTGGCGCATCCAGAGCGCTGACATAACGGCCACCAGCCCATGCAGCGAAGCGTTGGTATCCGACATGCTGACGGGCAGGTCGTAGGGTTTGTTGCCGCTCAGCCGGGCCTGCCGGGCGATGAGCCCTGACTCGGCGTGGATTACCGGTGCGAAAGCAGCCCGTTGCGCTTCAGGCCCTTCCTGGCCGAAGCCGGAAATCGACAGCATCACGAGGCTCTCGTTCGCGCGGCTCAGGTCCGCGTAGGCGACTCCCAGACGCGCGGCCACGCCGGGGCGGAAGTTCTCGATGACAACGTCTGCCTTTGCGGCGAGGGCCTGCACGAGCTCCCGCCCGGCAGGAGCCGCGAGATCGATGCAGACGTTTCGTTTGCCCACATTCTGCTGATGGTAGTAACCGGGAATGCCGCCGATTAACGCCCCCCAGAGCCGCGTCAGGTCGCCATCAGGCGGTTCGACCTTCACCACGTCGGCGCCAAGGTCCGCCAGCATGCGCCCCGCGAATGGGCCCGCCAACACGCGTGAGAGGTCCAGGACTCGGAGATCTTCGAGCGGGTAAGCCACGGCGCATGCTCCGGGTTCGAGAATCCGGCGATCCTACAGCGTCACCAAACATAAAGCCCCGAGGTCTCGACACCTCGGGGCTTCGTTTAGATCAGGGTTGTGCAGTTATCTCATCCGGCGGCCCGGAGCGATGCGGCTTCACTCCGCAACACCATCGCGAACGCGCAATCTCGACAGATCACGGTCGCGTAGGTGTGCTGGCGGATGCCGGAAGTTTCCATATCGGCGACGACGAGCCTGGAATGGGCGCGCGTAACCCGGCCACAGAGCGGACAAGGCGAATGACTACTGTTCATGCTTCGAGACATCTCCCTACCTCAAAGCGCCACCATGGTCAGATTGCCAGCCGTGTGCGTGCCGCGAAATCGGGATTCTGCCCTACGGGAAACCCTTACGGCACGCCTCATCGTTACACTATTGCCCATGAGGACCGTCCGGATTGGCCTTGGTCAGATCAACACCACCGTCGGAGACATCGCGGGCAACATCGAACGGATCCGCGAGACGATCACGCGCGCGCGCCAGGACGGATGCCATCTCGTGGCTCTGCCTGAGCTTGCCGTGACTGGCTACCCGCCCGAGGACCTCGTGTTGCGCCGGTCCTTTTGCGAAGCCTCCCGGGCCGCCGTCGAGACCCTGGTAGATGAGACGCTTGGCATTGTCGCCGTCGTGGGCTTCGTTGATTGGTATCACGGCGACGCCTACAACGCCGCCGCTGTGTTCGTTGACGGCGAATGGGTGGATACCTACCACAAGCAGCGGCTCCCAAACTACGGCGTGTTTGATGAAGAACGGTATTTCGCGGCAGGCACTCGCGTGCCGATTTACAGTGCGGGGGAGTTCACCTTCGGCGTCAGCATTTGCGAAGACATCTGGTACCCGGGCGCGCCGCTGGACGAAATGGCGCTCGGGGGAGCGGAGCTGTGCGTGAACATCAACGCATCGCCCTACCACCGTGGCAAAGCGCTCGGCCGCGAACGCATGATCGCGACGCGGGCCGCTGACAACCTCATCGCCGTAGCCTATGTGAACGCCTGCGCCGGCCAGGACGAACTCGTGTTCGATGGCGCCTCACTCGTATTCAACGCGGAGGGACAACTGACGGCCCGCGGGCCACAGTTCGAAGAGGCATTGCTCACGGCGGAGATAGACCTCGACGCGGTGGCCCAGCGCCGCCTGCACGACCCTCGCCGGCGAGTTGAACTGCGCGACCGCGAACCCATAACCATCTTCGAACGAATCGAGCTCGATGGTGAAGGGCTGCAGCAGCCATTCGACCGGCAGCCGCAGCCGTCTTCCATCGCGCCGCTACTGGAAGACCACGCGGAAGTCTGGTCAGCGCTCGTCCTGGGCACCCGCGATTACCTCGCCAAGACGGGCTTCCAGGACGTGTTGATCGGCCTCTCCGGTGGCATCGATTCCAGCATCGTCGCAGCCATCGCCGTTGATGCCCTCGGTCACGAGCACGTAATCGGCGTTTCTATGCCCAGCCGCTACTAGAGAGAACACTCCAGGGACGATGCTAACGAACTCGAGGCTAAT
>CAZKZR010000382.1:0-3732 GCA_964557245.1 uncultured Anaerolineaceae bacterium
CGAGTTCACCGCCGCCTTCGCGAAGTACGACGTCATCGTCACGCCCACCTCGCCGACGGTGGCCTTCCCCATCGGCGCGAAAGTCGACGACCCGTACGCCATGTACCTGAACGACGTTTACACGTTGCCGGCCTCAGTGGCGGGACTGCCATCGATCAGCGTGCCCTGCGGCTTCAGCGAAGGCCTCCCGGTGGGCCTGCAAATCATAGGCAAGTTCTTCGACGAAGGCCGCATCATCCAGGTCGCCAGCGCGTTCGAAGCGGCGAGCGGCCAGCGGAATCTGTTGGCCGCTGTCTAGCCACGTCTCCCCTCTCCATCGCATGGAGAGGGGCTGGCGGTGAGGTCATCGGCAAGTTCTTCGACGAAGGCCGCATTCTCCAGGTCGCCAGCGCGTTCGAAGCGGCGAGTGGCCAACGGAATCTCCTGGCTGGGTCATGTCGAACTAATTTGAGACGATTGGCGCGGCTCGGAGGTCGTTTTCAAGCAACCGCATTGCGGAGGAAAGTACCTTTCCGGACATGTCCGCGAAGACGATCTCAAGTTCGACGATCATTCCATCGTCTCCCGGCGCCTGGAACACGTAGAGCCACATGCCTCCGCCATCTGCGGGCTCACCATCAAACGCGGAGCCGGTGACCGTGGATTCCACCCGCCGAGTTCCCTGCGGGACGTAGCTGCGCTCAACGACAGTCAAACCGCTCGGTTCGAACTTGCCGTTGAATGCAGCCTGCCCGCTCATCATTCCTCCTGCCTCAGTCGAGCGTGAGCGGTCAACCTGGGCGATCGCGGCCGATCGCGCGAGTTCCAGAGCATCCTCGGTCGTTCGGTTAGGACCACTCGCACGGGCCGATGTCGGCGCCGACCGCCCGAACAGTTCCGAACCCCGTCCGTCCATTGCGAGAATGGCCAGAGCCAGCGCGGCAGAACCGATAGCAGTGAGATGCTTGGGATTCATAGTCGATGCCTCCTTGTTGGTGACCGCTCAGTAATTCAGGTAGTGCCACAACCCGCCGCTACCCGGGTAGGCCTGCCAATACGCGTTCGAGTCCGCCTGCAGCCCACACCACGAGTACGTGTAGTCAACGTAGTCAGACGCGTAGTTGCTTCCGCTTGTCGAGCTAGGCTGCCCGTTGTTCCACGCCACACCACAGTTCCATGTGCGCCAAGATTGGTATTGGTAGGGAGAATACGCCGTAGCCCATTGCTGAAAAGTCCAACTGATGTCCCCGTAGTCCGGGGCGCAGCCAAGTGACGATATCCACGTGATGCGATGGTACACGGGAATTCCCGTTGGCACGGCGTCTGACCAAGCGCTGTAAGTCGGGTTTCCACCGAAGCAAGTTGCCTGTGCTTTTTCAGCAGACGGCCAGATGCTGAAGATGGCAGCGCAGATGGGCAAGGCGAGAGGCAAGAGCCAGATACTGACGCGGGGCATTGGGTTTCTCCAGCAGTCAACTTTGCGCCGTAGCCTATCGAGGGTTGCACGCCTCGTAACCCCACCAGCGGTACCGCCTCGCGCCTACGAACCATCCTGTTTTATCCGCAAACCGGCCTGATTGGCGGCCCACGCCAGCCACAGCGGGCCGGTTTCTTGCCACCATCGCCCAATTTCCCGCACATCCCGGAGGTCGGTGCGAAGCTTAATTGCCTCCACCGCGCTGCGCACCGTTGTGTGGGACACACCGAGCGCTTGCGCAATCTCTGGTTCCGTACGGTTGACTGCCAGTTGGCCCAGCACCCTGGCCCGCGGCCAGGTAATCCAATCGAACTGCTGGTTCGTCTCAAACGCCATCGTCCGCCTCCCGCAAGGGCACTCAGCCTGCCGGCGGCTCCTGCCGCCCTCAGACCGCCCTCACGCAGGACACGCTAACCCCGTATCCGTATCGCGGTCAACGGATTGTTATAGCTTTTGAAACATCAAGGCGCGTGGAAACCCTACCACCGCGACCACTGCCACGAACGGCCCAGCGGGACGCGCAGGAACACCAAGTCGTGGGCCTCGCCGGCCTGGTCCCGGTAGGCGTCGATGATGTGGCCGGATTCGATGCCACCGAGCGCCTGGACGGCGCGATAGGCATCGTCCTGGAGGCCCTTCACGAATTCGCCCTGGACTGACTCAATCTCGGCGTCCCAGGCGATGTCGATCAATTCCTTCAGGACGGCCGTGCCCAGCCCGCGCTCGCGGTAGGCGGGGTCGACCACGATGCGCACTTCGGCGTAATGGCTGCGGGCGTTGCCGCGGTGGCGGATAAGCACGCCGTCGGCGCAGACGCGGTCGCCGTCGAAGGCGAGCAACGGGAGTGCGCGGTCGTAATCCAGATGACGCGCCCAGCTGTCGATGACGGCCTCGGCGGCGACGTCGTCCTTGAGGAAGTAGCGCTCCTCATCGGGAATGCCCCGGAAGAACTCGAGCAAGGCCTTGCAGTCTGAGGGTTCCATCGGCCGGACGGTGATTGGCGGGCCGCTCGTCACCTGCAGCGCTCTGGGGAATGCGGTGAGTTTGTAGACGGCCATGGTGTGTGCTCCTCTGACCGGGCATCGCACCGGTCGCTGTGGACATTGCCCCAGGCGAGCCTCCGGTGAAACGTCCAGTCGGCCCGCCAACGCCGTCCGGATGTTCCCTGTTGGGTTCTCCATCGCTAGGCTCTCGTTATGACGCGTTGGGCGACCCTGGGGCTCGCTCTCGGCGGTTTCTGTTGCTGGACGGACGCCGGCGGATCGCGCTGGGCGGGTATCCTCGTGCTCCTTCTCAGCGGAGCGTGGCTCGCGGCCCGGCTGCGGGGCTCGGTGCGAAACGCTCGCTCGCGCAAGACCCTGGAAGGTCTGCGCAGGCTGCACCCACATGACTTCGAAGGCGAAGTCGGGCGCTGGCTGCGCCGCGATGGCTGGCAGGTGGAGCACCGGGGAGGGACCGGAGACGGCGGGATTGATATCGTCGCCAAACGCGGCAAAGAAGTTCTCGCTGTGCAGTGCAAGCGTTACGCCGAAAGCGCGGCAGTGAGCGCGGCGCAAGTCCGCGACCTCTATGGCGCCGCCGTCGCCGAAGGCTCGACGCGAGCGGTGCTGGTCACCACGGGCCGAATTTCGCGCGCGGCGGCCGCGTGGTGCGAATCCCTGCCGGACGCACCGCGCTTCCACCTTTTCGATGCCGCCGCGGTGGCTGAACTCGCCGCAGGGCGCGCGCGCATCCGCGCATGACTGGAAACCTGCGCCACCTGTACGCTTCCACCGTGGAAGGTCCCGAACACGTCCAACTCGCACTCGAAGCTCTCGGCCTGCCCGGGCGCGTGCGCGTCTTCGATGGCGAAAGCACGCACACGGCCCAGGAAGCCGCTGCCGCGGTAGGCTGCGAACTGGGCCAAATCGTGAAGACGCTCTTCTTCATGGCGGAGGGCCGCCCCACGATGGCACTGGTCGCCGGCGATCGGCAGGTCGACACCGCGGCCCTCGCCGAACTCGTTGGAGTCGGCCGGAAGAAGCTCAAGATGGGCACGCCCGAAGAGGTACTGGAAATCACGGGCTACCGCGTCGGCGGGGTCGCTCCCGTGGGCTGGCCAAAACCCTGCGACATCGTCGTTGACGAAAGCCTGGGGCGGTTCCAGGAGATATGGGCGGCAGCCGGCGCGCCCGATGCCGTGTTCCCGGCCAATACGCAGGCGCTCGTTGCAGCCGTCGGCGGGCAGTGGGCAAACATCGTGAAGGAGCCGGCGTGACCGGGGCGGCCGTCACGGC
>CAZKZR010000383.1:0-3731 GCA_964557245.1 uncultured Anaerolineaceae bacterium
GCCTTGAGCAGCGTCCTGTTCTTGCGCGGGCTCTTCTTGGGGTTGTGTTGTCGGCTGGTTAGCAAATTTAAGGGCGGCGGTGGTATTGGGATCGTGATCATCGTCATCGCGATTGTGGGGGCGATCCTGGCGCCGATTGTCGCGCAGGCGATCAAGTTCGGGATCAGCCGGCAACGGGAGTACCTCGCGGACGCGAGTGGGGCGTTGCTGTGCCGTCACCCGGAGGCGCTGGCGCGGGCGCTGGAGAAGATCGCGGCTGACCCGGAGCCGCTGGAGGCGGCGAACAAGGCGACGGCGCACCTGTACATTTCGAATCCGCTGAAGGAACACGCGAGTTTCCTGAACAACATGTTCAACACGCACCCGCCAATCGAGGAGCGGATACGGCTCTTGCGGAATATGTAGTTGGAGTGCCGAGCGTTGGCCCTCACCCCCCGGCCCCCTCTCCCACGCTTGGGAGAGGGGGAGTTGTTTGATTGGAAGCGTGGTCGTCGAGGGTTGAACCCTCTGCCGACTCGTGGCTTGCGGGAGAGGGGAGTGAGCTAGTGTCCAGTGCCGAGTGCCTGGTGCCGCTTGGAGGGTGCGGCGGGTTAGTTCGCAGACCCGAGGGCGTTGAATTTGGAGCGGCGGTGTTCATCCACTTCTTCGCGGGTGCGGGAGAGGAGGTCATCGAGAATTTCGGCCAGGTGCGCGACGCGTTCCTGAGCTGACTCGAGCTCGAGGAGGCGCTGCTTGGTTTCTTCTTCGATCTGGAGCCAGGGGCCAAGGAAATTCACCAGGGCGTGTGGCTTCTCGGGCAGGCGAAGGCCCTGGGCCCACTGGTCGGTGAGGGACAGGGCGAGGCGAAAGTAGAGTGGGAAGGTGGTCCGGACGGTTTCCAGGGCGTGTCGAAGGGGAACGCTGACCGGCTCGGGGGCGTCGGAAATGAGAGTGATTTCGCCGTAGGGATAGGGGCGAGGCGGGAGCATCCGGACGAGCCGGAAGCGGGTGGTGCCGCGTGCCCGCAGGACATAACGGCCGCCTTCGGTCTCGGCGCTTTCTTCAATGCGGGCGAGGGTCCCGACGTCATGCGGGCGAGCGCCGCCGCCGACTTCGTTTCCTTCCCGGATGAGGAGTACGCCGAACTCGCCGCCGTTGGCGAGGAGTTCGCGGACCATGACCTTGTAGCGGTCTTCGAAGATGCGCAAGGGCAAGGGCATTCCCGGGAAGAGCACAGTCCTCAGGGGAAACAGCGGCATTTCCACGGGTTGGCCCTGCCTAGTCGTCCTTGGTCTTCAACCAGGCGTCGAGCTGAGCCTGGTGTTCCTCGAAATGGCCGATGCCGGAGGCCTGGATCAGCCGGTTGCCAATCTTCGGCCGGCCCTTTTCAGGGTCGGTGCCATAGAAGTCATCGGGGAGGGACTTGGCGGCCGCGAGGTAGTCCTTGTAGGCGGCCTCGAAGTCGTGCAGGGCGGCCTTGCCGGGTTTCGCTTGAGCGGCGAACTTCGCGTTCCAGGCGTCGGCGTCAGCGTAATCGACGCCGGGCGGCGTTGGGCGCTCTCCGGCGGCGGCGCGGGCGAAGGCCGGGGTCATTTCGCGGTACCAGCCGGCCATGTGGGCGAGAAGCTGGGAGAGGTTCCATTCTCCCAGCCAGACTTCCGCGTAGTCGTCGTCTTCCAGGCGGTCCAGGGGGCCGCGGAATTCCTGGTAGCCGAGTTCCAGGTCATGGATAGCCGATTGTTTATCGCTCAAACGTTCCTCCTCAAATGCCGGCCAGTTTCTTCGCGTACTCGAGGGTGCGCTTGCTGTCATAGGCGCGGGAGATCATGAGCTTCTCTGCTTCGAGGGAGCCTTCGGCGTGGATGGCAAGGACGGCGTGGTAGCCGCCGAAGTCACCGGTGGTGAGGTCAGACACCATGTTCATGGCGCGAGTGCGAACTTCGCCATCGATGCCGGCCCGGCCGCCGAGGTACTTGCGAAGGAGATCGCCTGTCTCCGGGCTGGCGAAGTCCTCCACGCCGGGGCCGGTGACGAGCATGCCGCCGGCGATGTCCTGCACGTGCTGGAGGGCTTCGTGGTAGTTGTGGGCGAAGTGGTATTTCGCCATGTTGGTGGTGAGCGCGTCGGGGGCGAAGATTCCGTCGGCATCCGCCTGGCCGCGGATGGCAGCCATATCGGTGAGGGCGCGGAGCGTTTCAGCGTAGCTGATGAGCCAGATCATCTTGTCGCGGACGTGCGCCGCCTTCGAGATGCCGTTCATATCGGCCATCAGGAGCGCGGAGCCGATGAGGGCGTCAACCAGGGGCAGTTTGTAGCTGACGGCGGTGAAGCGGTGGTATTCGACGAAGCCGAGTGCCATGGCTCCGGCGAAATCGTGTTCGCCAGCCATGAAGACGCGATCCCAGGGGACAAAGACGTCGTCGAAGA
The DNA here is from genome assembly GCA_964557245.1 of uncultured Anaerolineaceae bacterium. GTDB lineage: Bacteria > Chloroflexota > Dehalococcoidia > Tepidiformales > Tepidiformaceae > Amarobacter. The sequence continues at coordinate 2,407 of CAZKZR010000383.1, forward strand.
TGGTGATGGTTTCCATCATCTTGCGTTCGGCGCTGAGGGGCGCATCGAACTCGGACTTGGGGCTGCCGCCGTAGGGGCTGGCGACGAGCTTCAGGCCGGGGGTGTTGGCCGGGATTGCGAAGGCGACGGCGTAGTCTTTGTCGGCTTCGGACATGGCGCGGGTTGGGAGGACGATGACTTCGTTGACGTTGGTGGTGCAGGACGTGTGGATCTTGGCGCCGCGGACGACGATGCCATCATCGCGCCGCTCAACGATCCGGGTGTACATGTCCGGGTTGGGCTGGTTGAGGGGGCCGGCGGAGCGGTCGCCTTTAACGTCGGTCTGGGCGACGGAGAGGGCAAGGTCGTTATCCCGGCAGTGCTTGTAGAAGGCCTGGACGCGCTGGAGGTAGTTGGTTTCGTACTTGGTATCGATCTGGCGGGAGACGCGATGCAAGGCGAAGAGCGCATCGGTCCCGATTTCCTTCACAAGGACGACGAGCGTCTTGCCTTCGGCGGTGGCGGCTTCGATGAGCTGTGAGCGCTTGAGCAGGTCATCGTTGGACGCGGGGATCTTGTAGTAGCGGGAGTACTCGCCGGCGGCGTCTTTGACGACGGCGAGATCGCGGTAGCGGGGATCTTCGGCCATTTCGAAATCGAGAGCGGCGTGATGCACGGCTTTCTTGATGACGGGATGGGTGGTGACATCGGCCACTTTTTCGCCGCGATAGAAGACGGTGCGGTCATCACGGACTGATTCGATGTACTGGTCGGGAGTGCGAAGACCCATGAGGGAGGGATGTCCTTGGCTTGAATTGCCTCCGGCGAATACCTTCGGCGCAGACATTCTAGCTGGCGGGTGGCAGTTCCGGAGGAAACGAAACAGGCTCCTCAAAAAGAGGAGCCTGTCAGTGGTGTGCTATCGCTCGTCAATCCCGATTCCGCTGGTGGTCATTCCCGAGGGGACTTGCCGAAGGCGCTCAGTGGATCGCTTCGGCGGATGTTGGACTCAAGCGGGATTGGAGCGCTGTGCCTGGCTCTCGCGAGCCTTAGCTCGGACCGAACCACACCCGGAACATCGCATGGACTCTGAGTTTCATTGGATTCCTCCGGGGGAAGGATTGCGCTCGGCTGGACCGGTTATTTCTGCACGATCCAGACCCGATAGAGGGCATGGAATCGGCGGCCATTGATCCTGGTCATTTCCGTTCCTCCTTTCCCTCGAAACCCCGCCGGGTTGATGTCTGTACCGGTAGTATCGGACTTTCGGAAGGGGCCGCAGTGGGGCGAAAGGGCCACCAAAATGGCCCGGTGGGTCTTGTAAACGGCGGGGTGGCTGGAGGGGT
>CAZKZR010000384.1:0-3721 GCA_964557245.1 uncultured Anaerolineaceae bacterium
AGCCATGATGTTCCCGAAGGACCGGACCCTTTACTCCAACCTGAACACCTCGTTCACCTCGTTCGAGGCGCTCATCGGGGACCTCCAGGAGCGCAAGCTCACCGGCTACGTCGAGGTGACCGCCACTGGCTACACCGGGACGCTCCTCCTCTCTGAAGGCGAAATCGTCAGCGCCCAGGAAGTGACCGGCGACCGCCACGTCGTCGGGCCCGCTGCTTCTCGCGGCGTGGTGGAACGCGCAGCCGCCCGGGACGGCATGATCAACGTCTATTCCGCCTTCCCGGATGTTGTGCTACTCCTCCACCGCCTGATGGACAGCCGCCCGCTCTACCGGGACCTGACCAGCGCCTTCACCAGTCTTGACCGCCTCATCGCCAAGCTCCGAAGCGACGGACTCACTGGCTACGTGGAAGTCCACGTCGCGGAAGAGGCCGGGGTCGGCATCATCTACCTCGCCGGCGGCGAACCGGTGGAGAGCGTCTTCTCCGTCGGCCAGGAAATGACCAACGGCCAGGACGCGCTCAACAGCATCGTGTCGGCGGTCAACACCCACGGCGGCACCTTCAACGTCTTCGTTGAAGCGGGCCAGCAGCAGGTGGCCGGCACTCCGCCCCCGCCGCCCGCGCAAGAGGGCTACCGGGCCGAACTCGTGGCCTTCTGGGAAGACGTCATCTCCCGCGTGGAATCCGTCACCGATGGCCTTTCCAAGCCCGGCCGGTTCCTGCTCGCCTTCAAAGAAGTGCTCGTCTCCCGAGCTGTCACCTATCCGTTCCTGGATCCGTTCGCCGCGGAGTTCAATTACGCCGGTGGGCACATCTCCTTTGACCAACCACTGCCCGATGATTTCAGTAAGGCCCTGGCCGATTGCCTGAGTGACACCATCGCCAAACTGGCATTCCAGTTGAAGCGGGCCGATCTCGAAGCAAAGGTCCGGGCTCGCCTGGAAGGCGTCAGCGAGAAGCACGCGATGGTCATCGAGCGCTTCAGCCTCCAGGACGACGTGCAGGAATTGGTCGCCTGACCAGGAGAGCGACAGTTGGAGAAGGGACTCGACCAGGTTGGCGCGGTTCAGGGCGTAGGCGGCTCGTTCGTCTGCGATAACAAGGGTGACGTCATCGTCAGCTCTGACCCTGCCGTGCTGGCAACCGTCACGATGAACACCATCGGGCGGGAAGTCGGCCGCGCCTTCGTGGCCCTGGACGCCGCCAACCGTCCTGCTCAACGCCTGGACTTTGTCTACAACTCCTGGCGCCTGCTCGCGCAGGACATGGGAGATGCCGTCTTTTTCGTTGTTTGCCAGCCTGACGCGGATATGGCGATGGTGAGGATGACGGTCGATGTAGTGATAGCGGGGTGGCGCAAAGATTCCACCGCGCAGAAACGCCTCCAGCGCAACCGCGCTGAACGCGCAGCCCTCATGAGCCGCGCGACCCTGGACCAGGGTTCCTGGTCAACTTGGACGGTCATCGCATCCGGGCACTAGGCCCGCATGCGTGAGGGAGGACATCATGGCCGAAGGGCTCACCGGCAGCCTCGCACAACTGCCGCTTGTTGACCTGCTGAAGATGCTCGCAGCCGGCGGCCAGTCCGGCCGCCTCGAGCTCACCTCCGGGCTGGACCAGGGCGACATCTACCTGCTCAAGGGCGAGATTGTCCACGCCGAATGCGACCTCCAGGTGGGTGACACCGCCTTCGCGCGTCTCGTTTCGTGGCCCAACGGCCAGTTCCGCTTCGAACCGCAAACCCCCAGCCCCACACGCACGATCGAAAAGCCGCTGGACCGGCTGCTCGCCGAATCCGCCCGGGCCGCCAGTGAACGCGAAGCCATCCGCCGCGTAGTCCCCAACATGGATGTTGTTCCGCGCCTCGCCCGCAAGGCGCCCGCCGCCACCATCGCCATCGAGGCAGCCGATTGGGAAGTACTCGCCAGCATCGATGGCGTGGTTACCGCGGCCGAGCTCGCTCGTGCCCGAGGCGTCGAAGACATCGAGTTCGCGAAGCTGCTCTACCGCCTGAAGCTCCAGGGCCTCGTTGAGATGGCCGCCGTCCCGCAGGCCGCTCCCGCCCAGAAGGCGCTCGCCGGTGCAGGCTTCTTCACTGCTCTGAACACCGCCGTAGCCGCCGCCCTCGGCCCGCTGGCCGAGATCATCATCGATGACGCGGTCGAGGATCTCGGCTTCACCCGGGCGACGTTCCCGCGCGAAGCCGTGGCCGCGCTGGCCGAACGCATTAGCAGCGAAATCCGTGAGCCGGACAAGCGCGTCCGCTTCCAACAGACCATGTTGCAGATGCTGCGCGGTTCTCAGCAGGCCGCCTGAGCCCAGCGCCGCGTACGCCCTGTCCGGTTCTGACCCTACAATGGTCCTATGCCCGGATTTGTTGTGGTTGGCGGCCCCGGTGGCCGCGAAACAGGCTCGACCAAGCTGGTTACCTTCGTCGTCCGCTGGTTGATCACCGCCGCCGCCGTTTGGGTCGCCGCGGAAATGGTTAGCGGCATCCACCTCGAGGGTTGGAAGAGCACGCTGCTCGTCGCGCTCATCCTCGGCCTCCTCAACGCCTACTTGAAGCCGCTGCTGGTGGTTGGCACCTTCCCCGCGCTGATCATGTCCCTCGGCGTCTTCCTGATCTTCATCAACACGGCGCTGCTCGCCCTCACCGCCTGGATTTCGGGCAAGTTTGATTCCATCCACTTTGCTATCGACGGCTTCTGGAGCGCGTTCTTCGGCGCGATCATCATCAGCATCGTCAGCTTCTTTATCAGCCTGGTGGTGAATCCCAAGAAGATCGCGCGCTCAGTCGGGCGTTAGCCCGGGCTACCGCAGCCCGGCCAGGCCCATCAATTCCTCAGCCAGCTGCTTGCCTAACCCGCCCGCGGTTTCCGCCTGGCCCGCCATCTTCGAACGCACAATGCGCCCGTCGGCCGCGATCAGCGCATTCAGCTTCAACGTCGTCCCGAAGTGCTCGGCGTAGGCCGCCGCGGGAAAGCTGCATCCGCCGTCGATCGTCGCCAAGAACATCCGCTCCGCCGTGACCGCCTGGCGCAGCGCCGCGTCATCGATCTTCGACAGCAGCGCCCTGGTGTCGCCGTCGTGGCTTCGGCATTCGACCGCGAGCGCGCCCTGGGCAGGGGCCGGCAGCATCTCTTCGAATCCGAACACGTGGTCCGCGCGACTCTCGATTCCCAGCCGCCTCAGGCCCGCCAGCGCCAGCACCGTCGCGTCGAAGTCGCCCGCTTCCACCTTCGCGATCCGCGTCTCGACGTTGCCCCGGATGGGCCGAACCTCCAGGTCAGGCCGAAGCTCGAGGATCTGGGCCGTCCGCCGCGGTGAACTCGTCCCCACCACCGCGCCGCGCTTCAGATGGCGGAGGTCGGCGTGGCTCGCGCTAACGAGCGCGTCCCGGGGATCCTCCCGCATCGGCACCGCCGCGATCACAAGCCCCTGGGGCCGCTTCGTCGGCAGGTCCTTGTAGCTGTGCACCGCGATGTCGGCCTCGCCCCGGAGCAGCGCTTCCTGGATGGCGGTTGTGAACCATCCGGCCTTGTCGCCTTCCGGCAGCGGGGTGGATTGATCGCGGTCGCCGGCCGTGGTCACGGTCACCACGTCGATCTCGATGCCGGGATGCGCCTCCCGCAGGCGTCCGGCCACAAGGTCGGTCTGCAGCAGCGCGAGCCTGCTTCCACGGGTCGCCAGCCGCACCGCGCTCATGATTCGGCCACTTC
>CAZKZR010000385.1:0-3713 GCA_964557245.1 uncultured Anaerolineaceae bacterium
TCGCGGCATCTCCGTCTCCATCCAGAAACTGGATCCCTACCTCAACGTCGATCCCGGCACCATGTCGCCCTATCAGCACGGCGAAGTCTTCGTCACCGTTGACGGCGCCGAAACTGACCTGGACCTCGGCCACTACGAGCGCTTCATCGATCAGGACCTCACCCAGGCTTCCTCGATAACCTCCGGGCAGGTCTACCAGAGCGTCCTTGAACGCGAACGCCGCGGCGATTACCTGGGCGGCACCATCCAGCAGGTCCCCCACCTCACGAACGAGATCAAGTCCCGCATTTACAACGTGGTTGAGACCACCAACTGCGAAGTCCTTATCTGCGAGGTCGGCGGCACCGTCGGCGATATCGAAGGCGAAACCTTCATCGAAGCCATCCGCCAGATCCGCCACGAACAGCCCCGCGATACCGTCCTCAGCGTCCACGTCTGCTTCCTCCCCATGGTCGGCGCCACCAATGAACTCAAGACCAAGCCGACCCAGCACTCCGTGCGCGAGCTTCGCTCCAAGGGAATCCAGCCTGACGTCATCCTCCTCCGCAGCGATTACCCCGTAAGCCGCGATATCTCCGAAAAGGTCGCCCTCTTCTGCGACGTCGACCCGCGCGCCGTCATCCCCATGGAGACCGTTTCCTCGATCTACGAAGTTCCGCTCCTGCTCGAAGAGCGCGGCCTCGGTGACTACGTGATCGAACGTCTCGGCCTTCACGGCGGACGCGACCTCGCCGATTGGCGCGAGATGGTCCAGCGCCTGAAGCACCCGTCCGGCGGCGTCGAAGTCGCCGTCGTCGGCAAATACGTCGAACTCCACGACGCCTACATGTCAGTGAAAGAATCCCTCGCCCATGCCGGCATCGCCAACGATGTCGATGTCGATATCCGCTGGATCCACGCCGAAACCCTGGAAGCACGCCCCGCCGCCGAGATCCTCGCCGGCGTGAACGGCGTCATCGTCCCTGGCGGCTTCGGCGAACGCGGCTGGGAAGGCAAGATTGCCGCCGCCACCTGGGCCCGCGAAAACAACATCCCTTACCTCGGGCTCTGCCTTGGCATGCAAGTCATGGTCACCGAGTTCGCTCGCAACGTTTGCGGCCTTGCCGGCGCCAATACCACCGAGATCGACCCCGAATCCCCGCATCCCGTCATCAGCCTCCTCGATGAACAACAGGGAGTCACCTCCAAGGGCGGGACCATGCGGCTCGGCGCCTATCCGTGCCGGCTCGAGCCCAACTCACTTGCCGCCCGCGCCTACGGCACCGACCTGATCAGCGAACGCCACCGCCATCGCTGGGAGTTCAACAACGGCTACCGCGATGTCCTCGCCCGCAACGGGCTCAACGCCAGTGGCACGTCGCCTGACGGCTCGCTCGTCGAAATTTCTGAGATCAGCGCCCACCCGTTCATGCTCGGCACCCAGTTCCACCCGGAACTGCAAAGCCGCCCGAACCGCCCGCACCCGCTCTTCCGTGACTTCGTCACCGCCGCGAAACTCTCCAGCGAAGGCCGCCTGACCGCAGCTCCCCAGGCGCCAGTTACCGCCTTCCGGTAACCCGATCCGGCTCGCCGTTTTACGTTGCAGTCACATTGCAAACGCCCGGAGCGTCTATTTTCGTGCCCCCTTGAAGTGTTAACGTGGCGCTTGCCGAGTTCCCTCTCGAGGGAAACGGGGGACCCACTCTCTTGGGGTGAATCCTTCTTGTAAGGACGGCGACTTCCGACGCCGAACCCGTCAGCTAACCCCGTAGGCATTCGGAGGGAGCACATCGGTGCCTCCTCAGCGCCCTTGCCGCGCCCGAATTCCCGGTGCGGCCCAGGATTGGAGGTCTACCTACCATGCAATACGTCATCGCACCCGCCGCACTGCCCACCGTCCGCACCATCGCCCGCCGCGCCACTCTCCGCGCGTCCGATATCGCCGAATCCGCAACTCGTCTCCGCTCGTGGGCACTTATCGCCGGCGAACAGCTCACCGGCCTGCCCTTCCTGCGCATCTCCGGAGAACTCCACTGCGAAGTCCACATCCCCGTCGTCGGGAAGGTCCATCCTCATCCCGAAACCGGCGTCTCCTCGGAAATGGGGGAAGGTGGGACAGCCGTCGCCGTCCGCACCGTCCGCTTCGAAGAAATCCGCGACGTCCTGCGTGAACTCGGCGGCGAAATCGCCGTCGATTGCGGCATCGCCGGCCCCGTCGAATTCCATCCGTCGTCGGCCGAATTCCTCCAGGGCACCCTCGTCTGGCCCGTTCACCGGCCTCTCCGCCAGTCGGCGCCGGGAGGACTGCCCCAACTCGTCGAAGTAGGCGCTTGAGCGCCGGGAGCATCCAATGGAAACGCGCGTCATCACCATCGCTCGCCAGGTAGGCACGCTCGGCGAAGAAGTCGCCCGCATCGTCGCGGACGAACTGAACTTCCATCTCCTTGACTACCGCCTCGTCCAGGCCGCGGCCGAAGAAGCCGGCGTGTCCACCGAAACTGTCGCTGATGCCGAGCACAAGCCATCGTTCTTCAACCGCATCATCGAGGCCCTGGCTCGCAACCCCGGCACTCCCGCCACAGGCGTCTGGATGGAGCCCCTGAACATGGGGGCCACTCCGCTCCTCACCTCAACGGACTACCGGGACCTCGTTGCCCAGGTCATCGATGACTACGCCAACCGCGGCAACGTCTTGCTGCTCGGCCATGGCGCGCAGTTCACCCTGGCCAACCGCGTCGATACCCTCCGGGTCTTCGTCACCGGCAGCGCCGACGCCCGCAAGCGCCGCGTCATGGCCGGCATGGTTTGCTCCGAAGAACAGGCTGCTGAAGTCATTTCCCGCACCGATAGCGAACGCAGCAGCTACTTCAAGGAGTACTTCCACGCCGACTGGCTCTCCGCCAGCGTCTATGACCTCTGCGTCAATACGGACCACCTGAACCCGTCCCAGGCCGCAGAGCTGATCCTCAGCGCGGTGGCCGCACGACGGGGCACGCTCCCCGAACCAGCCGCGGCCACGGCGTAACCAAACCCCGGACTCGGACTTCGACGGCGCCGGTGGCGAGGCTTTCCTTCGCGTAGCGTCGTTCGAAGTTCGTCGTTCGTCGTTCGAACCCGGTTCGTCCACAAGCCCCGGCTCACAGACAATTCCAGCCCGTGGATTGGTGGCGAATCGTTCATGTACTGGCCATGGTCTGGCTCGGAGCTGGCCTCGGCGCCACCTACCCGTTAATCCTCAAGGCATGGGCGTCGAAAGACCTCAAGTACCAGATGTACTGCCTTACCGAAGCCGCCAACAACGAAACCCGAGTCCTCCTTCCCGGCGCCATGGCAACCGGCATAACCGGCTTCTTCTGGGCCACCGCGGCTGACTACAACTTCGTCAAGGACGGCTGGCTCGCCGCCCTCTCCGCCATTTACGTCGTGGTCTACTTCGTCTGCCTGCCCCTCATGGGCTTCGGCCTCCGCCGCGCCCGCCTCGCCTCCCTTATCGCCGCCAAGAAAGGCGAAGAGACCGAGGAACTCCGCACCATCCTCGAAGACCGCGTCCCGCTCGTCTTCAGCACCGTCCTCGTCATCTCCGTCCCGATCATCGCCTGGCTGGCGGTCTTCAAGCCCTTCTAACACACCCCGGCACCGCAGAGGCGCGTGCGGAAGCACGCGCGCGGCTGCGAATGAGTGCTAGTCCGCCTCACACCAAACCACAACCCCACACCTGCTCGCGGCTAACCGGC
>CAZKZR010000386.1:0-3701 GCA_964557245.1 uncultured Anaerolineaceae bacterium
GGGCCGGTTCCTGGGAGTTCAGACAGACTTCGCGTTCGATTTCCAGGTCAATGAACGTCGCTTGACCGGCGTCCTCATCATCGGTTCGTCAGGCAACTTGCCCGGCGGTCAACCACTGGAGCTGTCGATCTCCGTGGCCGAACCCTGGAACTGAGCTAGATACCCACGACAATCGGCGTCACCGGGCAATCCCCTGCGATGAGCGCCTCCACCAGGTCGGCCATGTTCGCCGGCACGAGCACCTCGTCATGCGCGCGCAACTCCGCAACCGAGAACCAGCGGTGCGCGGTGAGGAAATCTCGCTCCTCTTCCTCGTGGTTTTCGATGCTGACGTCGAAAGGCGCTGAACGCACCAGGTAGTAAGACTCGATCTGCCGCAGCATTCCGGCGCCCCAGCGGAACGTGTGGTCCCGCTGCCAAACGCACGGGCCGAGTTCGAAGTCGCTCAGGCCGGTCTCTTCGAACACTTCGCGCTTGACGGCCGAAATTTCGTCCTCGCCGTCCTGGATTCCGCCGCCCGGCGTAATCCAGAAGATGCGCGGCTCTCCATCTGCAAGTCCTGGCATCCGCGCGCGAAACAGCAACGTCCGATCGAGCGAATCGATGATCACTGCCCGGGCGGCCCGGCGGAGGCGCGTTTCCATGCGTCCGCCAGCCTACCGCACGTAAGCGCCACGCACTCAGGCGGGTTTTCGCGCCCGCATCACGCCGATCGGAATGGTGAACGACCACGGCGTTTCATCCCGTACTTCGAACGCTGAACGCACGGTAGGTGTCGCTTCCGCCATCAGCCTGCGCACCATGGCCACCTTCTCCGGTGGCGTCTGCATGCGCTTCACCCAGTCAGCTCCGTCCAGCGTCAGAGGGAACCGCTCCAGCATCTCCGGTTCGAATCCCGCGGTCTTGAGCATCCGCATCCACTCCGAGCCGCGGTAGTTTCGGACGTGTGAGGAATCCCGCAGGAACTCCACCGTGTTGAAGAACGTGTCCAGGGCCGGGTCCTCCGGCGCCACGGTGTCCGAAAGCAGCATGACGCCCCCGGGCTTCAGGACCCGGAACGCTTCGGAGAGCGCTTTCCCAATGTCCGAGTAGTGGTGGGCGCTCACCCGGCTCGTCACCACGTCCAGGCTGCCGGTCACGAACGGCAGGTTTTCAACGTTGCCCACCCGGAATTCGGCATTGCTCAGGCTTCGCTGCGCGGCGAGGGCCGTTGCTGCAACCACCATCTCCGGCGTCACATCGATGCCGATGACCCGCGATGCTTTCCGCGCGCAGGCCATCGCCGTATGTCCCGGCCCGCAGCCGAGGTCAATCACGCACTCTGTGCCTTTGAAGTTCGCGCTCTCAACCAGCAGCGCGAGGTCGGCGCCGTTGGCGTGGAACGAACTGTTCACGTACGCCTCGGCCACCGCGCCGAATTGCTGCTTCACCTGTTCCGTCACGCTGGACATGAGTCCCTCCGGTTTTCCCGAAGTCCGGCCGCTGACGAAGTCTCGCACCTGCTCATGCTGGATGCCTTCGCTTCGCCTCGCGTCCGTCCAAGGTCGGAGAAAACGTATCCTGGTGAATGATTGGCGTCTAAGATATTGAAACCATTAATTCGATAGCCACAGGGAATATGGAACTCCATCACCTCCGCTACCTCCGCTCCGTCGTTCGCACAGGCTCTGTCACCGCCGCGGCCGAAGCCGAGTTCGTTGCCCAGCCGTCTGTCTCAAAGCAGCTCCGCCAACTCGAACGTGAAATCGGCGTCGCCCTCTTCCACAGGGTCGGTCGAAAGGTTGTCCCCACCGAGGCTGCATTCGCCCTCGCCGACTGCGCGGACCGGATTTTCGACGATATCGCGTCGACTCTCGCCGGCATCGCCGGTCCCGAATCTTCGTACGGCGGCTCCCTGCGTATGTGCGCAACCGAAACGGTCTCCGATAACCTCCTGCCTCCGGTGCTCGCGGAGCTGCGGCGGCGATACCCGCGTTCGCACATCCAGGTGGAAATGCTTGGCAGCGACGATGCCATTCGCCGCGTGCTCGATGACGAATTCGATTTCGCGCTCGTCGTACTCCCCGTTACTGATTCCCGTTTGGACGTTGAGCCGCTCTTGTCCGAAGACGTCCTCCTCGTGGTGCCGCCGGGCCACCCGTGGTCCGCTCGTGATTCGGTACCGATGGACGAAGCACTCGCAGAGCCGTCGTTGCTCCTTTCCATGCCCGGACTCGGACTCCGGGCCATGGTCGATGCCGCTGCCAGGAGCGGCGCCGTGCCAGTCCGCGCGAACCTGGAAATGCGTTCGCAGCAGGCGCTCCTGTCGCTCGTTGCCAGCGGCGGCGGCATCGCCTTCGCCCCCAGGATGAGCGTGGCCTACCGCCAGGATGTCCGCGGGCTGCCGCTCCAACCGCCGCAATCACGTGAGGTCGGTTGGGTTCGGCGCCGGGGCCGCCATCTGCCGCCCATCGCCATTGAGCTGCTCGAGCTGCTTCGCTCCTGACTGGCCTACTGCCCACCGATCAGCAGGTCGCGCAGCGCGGCCTTGAGCGCTCGTTCGCTGATCGGCGCCCGGGCAACTTCGCGCTCTCCGGCCACTATCACCGGAATCTCGAGGAAATAGCGCCGCTGCAAATCCTCGTCCGAATCGATATCGATCGCTGTCAGCTGGATCGGAATTTCGCGCGATATCCGCGAGAGCATCGCCGCGGCCTCATCGCACAGCCCGCACCCGGGCTTGCGATAGAGCGTGATGTTGAGCGGCTGATGGCGGCGGGGCTCAGGCCGGTGCAGCCGCATCGTCGGCAGGCGTTTCTTCGCCGGGAAGGGGCAAATCACCCCACACCCGTTCGGCGTATTCCGGCGTGATCGGCCCCGGCTTGCGATACACGATTCCAGCCGTAATCACCGCGATCCCGATCAGGATGCCGCTCGTCAGCTGCGGCACCGGGATGTTCGCGATTGTCTGTTCATCGAACCGGAAGTAGGAAAGGCCGAAGCGCATGACCCCGTACATCGCGACGTAGCTGCAGAACACCCAGCCCGGCACCTTCACCACCCGGCGCATCACCAGGAGCAGGATGCCGAGGATGACGAGGTCACCAAGCAGTTCGTAACCGCCGGCAACCGGGTGCACCGCATAGGTGTCGAGCGGCTTGAGCGGCTTATTCGGATCCGGGTGGTTCAACCACCACTGGAACTGCGGGCTGTCCGGGTGGAGGTACTTCACGCCCCAGGGCAGGCTCGTCTTGTCGGCAAGATGCTCGCCGTTGATGAGGTCGCCCACGCGGCCCAGCGCTTGGCCGAGGATCATCCCCGGCGCCGCCGCGTCCAACGTGATGGCGATGGGCCACTTGTGCCACAGCGAGTAGATGAGCCCGCCCAGCACGCCGCCGAGGAGGCCGCCATACAGCGTGATGCCCCCTTCCGTTATGCCCGTCACGATCTTGATCGGGTCATCGCCGAACCGGTCCCAGTGTTCGAACACGAAGAACAGCCGCGCGCCGACGATCGCGCATGGGACGCCGACGAGCGCGATCTCCTGCGCTACTTCGGGCGGAATCCCGTCCTTCTTCGCAATCCATACCGAGAGCGAAACGCCGCAAATGATGCCGATGGCCGTGAACAGGCCGTGCCATGTCAGCGTGAATGGCCCGAAGTCCGCCATCACCGGGTTGATATCGATGTTGATGCTGAGGAAAGCCATCATGGCCAGGGCG
>CAZKZR010000387.1:0-3698 GCA_964557245.1 uncultured Anaerolineaceae bacterium
GACCTGATGGGCACCTACAAAACGCTCGGAGCGCCCGCGCAATGAAAGGCATACTGAAAGGCCTCGGCGTCACCTTCTCCACGTTCACGCGGAAGACCGTGACCCTGGAGTACCCGGAAGTGAAGCACCCGTTGCCGAAGCGGCAGCGAAGCTTCCCGGTGTTGACCTGGGACTTCAACCACGACGAGCCGTTCTGCACAGGCTGCAATGTCTGCATTCGCAACTGCCCTGTGGACTGCATGACGGCCACGATGCACGACAACCCGCATTACGCCGAAGGGACCAGCAACCGGCGCAAGATCGTCGAGAAGTTCTGGATCGATTACGCGCGCTGCATGCGCTGCAACATCTGCGTGGAAGTGTGTCCGTTCGAAGCGATCGTGATGGACAACACGTGGACCGGTCACGAGCACTCGGTCTATGACCGGCGTGACCTGCACATGGACATCGACGAGCTGACTTCGGCTTCGCGATCGGGCCGGCTGGTGCAGCCGTTCCGCCCGCAAGACAACATCGAAGTGCTCGAGCGTGCGGTGAAGGGCGAAGAGGCCCCGGAGCCGACCTTCGTTGGTGCGCGGCCGGAAGACCGGGATGCGCAGGCGGACCGCATCGCTCAGGGCCTTGGGCCGGCCATCCAGGAGCGCGAGCCAGAGAAGCCGAAGGCAGGGGCAGCACGGCCCGGCGCGGCGGCTGCAGCGGGCGGCGAAGAAGTGGAGATTCTCTCCGAATCCAAAATCCGGGCGAAGCGGATGCGAGCCGAGCGCGAGGCGAAGGAATTCACCGACCGCGGCGAAGCGGTGCCCCAGGAGATCCAGGACCGGATCAACCTCTACCGGAACATGAAGCCGGGCCAGGCCGCCACGGCAGGCGGCGGCGTTTCCGCCGGAGGCGGTACGGGCGAGGTGCTCACCGGGCTGCTTCCGGACGGTTCGATGCGGTTCCCGCCGGGTGTCGGCGATGGGCCGAAGGGCGACCCGAACAGCGCCGAGAAGGTGAAGGCTCGCCGGATGCGTGCGGAGCGCCAGTTCAAGGAACTGACGGCCGCTGGCGAACCGATCCCGGAAGAGATGGCAAAGACGCTCTACGACCTGGGCAGCGACCTGGCGCCCAACGGCACGATATGGGTGACGCTGGCTGGAGCCGGCGGGGGTGGGGCCAGCGGTGGCGGCGGAGCGCCGTTGACCGGGACCATGCCGGACGGTTCGATGCGGTTCCCGCCGGGTGTCGGCGATGGGCCGAAGGGCGACCCGAACAGCGCCGAGAAGGTGAAGGCTCGCCGGATGCGTGCGGAGCGCCAGTTCAAGGAGCTGACGGCCGCAGGCGAACCGATCCCCGAGGAGATGGCGCAGACGCTCTACGACCTGGGGAGCGACCTGGCGCCAAACGGCACCATCTGGGAGACGCTTGGCGGCGGTTCCAGCGGCGGCGGAGCTGCCCCTGCCGCGGGCGGGATTGCCCCTGACGCCGATGGCTGGACGCCTCCGCCCGGCTACGGGACGGGTCCCAAGGGCGACCCGAACTCTTACGAAAAGGTCCGCGCGCGGCGGATGCGCGCGGAGCGGAAAGCCGCGGAGGCCGTTGCCGCCGGCCAGCCCATCCCCGATGACGTGCTGGCCACGATCAAGGAACTGAACGGGAAGATCCCGGAAGGTGCTGCCTGATGGCAACTGAAGTTCTGTGGTGGATCTTCGCGGCCGCCATCGTCGGGCTTTCAGCCGGCGTTGTGTTCTCGCGATCCGTGTTGCACGCGGCGATTTTCCTGATTGGAAGCCTGGCCGGCGTGGGCGCGATGTACATCTTCCTGACCGCGGAGTTCCTGGCGCTGGTGCAATTCCTCATCTACGGCGGGGCCGTAACGGTGCTCATTTTGCTGGCACTGATGCTGACCCGCGGGGATGCGCAGGGCCGTCCGCAACCGCTCAACGGGAGCCAGATGCCGTTCGCGCTGCTGGTAGGCGGCGGGCTGATGGCGATCCTTATCGGTGTGGTCACGGGGACGGAATGGCGGCCGGGGGGCGTGCCTGATCAGCCTACCAACATCCCGCTGGAACTCATCTCTGAACGACTGTTCGCGGACTTCGGCGCGCCCTTTGTGATCGCGTCCGCTCTCTTGCTGGTAGCCCTCATCGGGGCCATCATCCTCGCTCGGCAGGAGGAGGGCGAGTAAGCATGGTGCCGCTCGAAAATTACCTCGTCCTCAGTGCCATCATCTTCGCCCTCGGCGTGTATGGAGTGCTTGCGCGGCGGAACGCGGTGCTGATCCTGATGTCGGTGGAACTGATGTTGAACGCGGTCAGCCTGAACTTCATCGCGTTCGCTGCCTACCTGGACCCGGACAAGATCACCGGCGCGATATTCGCCGTGTTCGTTATCACCGTCGCCGCGGCTGAAGTTGGCCTTGCTCTGGCCATCGTCATTCGCCTGTTCCGCAACCGCGCCACTTCCAATGTGGACGAAGCGGCAATCATGAAGTGGTAGAAGGGACCGGAACGACCGATGGGTGCTGATCAAGCCTGGTTGCTCGCCGCTGTGCCGGCGGGTTTCTTCCTCTTGCTCGCCCTCTTCGGGCGATCGCTGCCGCGTGGCGGGGACTACCTGGGCGTCCTTTCGATCCTGAGCAGCTTCGTGCTGTTCTTCGTGGTGTTGGTGGACTTCCTGGACACGCCCGGGAAGCTCGGTCCGGTGGTGAACGACATCCAGTGGTCAGACGTGGGTGATTTCCACCTGCGGATGGGCATTTACATCGACCCGATAACGATCACCATGTTCGGGGTCATCACCACGGTCGCCTTGATGGTGAACATCTTCTCGATCGGGTACATGAATGGCGAGCCGCGGTACTACTGGTTCTTCGCCGTGCTCCAGCTGTTCGTCGCTTCGATGCTGATGCTGGTGATGGCAGACAACCTGCTGCTGGTTTACGTCTCCTGGGAGCTGGTCGGCGTCTGTTCATTCCTGCTCATCGGCTTCTACTGGGAGAAGCGCTCAGCCACGGAAGCGGCGAAGAAGGCGTTCATCACCACCCGCGTGGGCGATGTGGGGTTGCTCATCGGCATCATCCTGCTCTGGAAAGCGACCGGGACGTTCAACATCCAGGAGATCATTCACCACGCCGAAGAGGGCGACATCGGGAATACGTACCTGTTCGTTTCGATCATGTTCGTGTTCCTGGGGTGCATGGGTAAGAGCGCGCAGGTGCCGTTCCACGTCTGGCTGCCGGACGCGATGGAAGGCCCGACGCCGGTTTCCGCCCTCATCCACGCGGCCACGATGGTTGTCGCCGGTGTGTATCTGACGGCGCGGCTGTTGCCGATCTTCGAAGTGGCTGATGGCGCGCTACTGGTAGTGACCATCGTTGGGCTTACGACGGCCCTGCTGACCGGCTTCATGGCCCTGGCACAGACCGACATCAAGAAGGTGCTCGCGTACTCCACTGTTGGTCAGCTTGGGTTCATGTTCGTGGCACTGGGTTCGGGGAATCCATCGGTGGCGATGTTCCACCTGACGACGCACGCGTTCTTCAAGGCGCTGCTCTTCCTTGGGAGCGGCTCGGTGATCCACGCGACCCACCACAACCAGGAGATGGACAAGCTGGGCGGGCTGTGGAAGAAGATGCCGATTACGGGCACGACGTTCTTCATCGGCTCGCTGGCGCTCGCAGGCCTGCCGCCGCTCGCGGGCTTCTGGTCCAAGGACGA
>CAZKZR010000388.1:0-3662 GCA_964557245.1 uncultured Anaerolineaceae bacterium
CAGTCCTCAGCTTCAAATACTGTCTCGTACAACGGGGTGGGGCTCACCTTCAATGCGCTTACCAGTGGCGCCACCAACGTCAACGTCACGCAGGATTCGGCGAGCGCCGTCACGGCCCTCAAGGGCTTTGTCACGGAGTTCAACAACGTCTTCACCATCATCGATAAGGCGACCAAGGCCGATGGCTCGAAGACGAACAACACAGCAGGCCCGCTGAGCGGCGATGCGAGCCTCCGCCAGTTGAAGTCAGACCTCCGCTCCATCGTTGGCGGGCTGGGCATCAACATTAATGGCAGCTTCACCACGCTCTCGCAGATCGGGGTGTCCTTTGGCGCCGTAGGCGCCGCGCTGGGCACCACCAACACGCTCCAGCTTGACGAAGCCAAGTTCACGGCTGCCCTCGCGAAAGACCCGTCCGGCACGCAATCGCTGCTCAGCGCGCTGACCCTCGCCGCGAACATCGACCCGGGCGGGACGAGCTCCATCAGCTCGCTCACAGGTTCGTTCACCGGCTCACAGGCCGGGAAGTACTCCATCGCCGATGACGGCGCGGGAAACCTTGTTTCGACGTTCACGCCCTCCAACGGCGGACCGCCGGTGACCACCTCAGCCACTGTCACCGCGAACGGTTCGACCACGCTGCTGGTCCCGGGAATGACGGTGAACATCGGTGCTCTGCTCCAGGCGGGAACGACGACTGTTACCGTGGCTCCTTCGTCGCAGAGCGTGGTCCAGCGTCTGAAGCAGTTCGCAGAAGTGCAATCGGGAGCCGGCGGCGTGCTCCAAAAGCGCCAGGACGCGATCACAAAGGTGACGACGGACATCGCTGACCGGATCGACAAGGTCACGCAGCGCATCACCAATGAAATGGAAGTGCTGCGCCGGAAGTTTGCCGCGATGGAACAGGCTCAGGCCCGCGCCCAGGGCATCATCAGCACGCTCCAGCAACAGGCCGCCCAGAGTGCGAACAACAAGAATTAGCGCCGGGGAACCCCCGATGTTCAAAACCCAGCACATTGCCGAAGCTCTACACGAGCGAGCCGGCCGCGAGTGAAGGAGACCGTTCGTCGAATGACCAGCAACCCGTACGCCGCTTACCGCAACGTCGAGGCCACGACCGCCGATCCCATCACCCTCACCACGATGCTGTACGACGGCTGCGTGAAGGCGCTGAAGAAGGCGGTCCTCCATATCGAGAACGGCAACCGCACCGGTTTCAACGATGAAACGAACCGCGCCTACCTCATCATCGGCGAGCTGCTCAGCACCCTCGACATGAGCCAGGGCGAAATCTCCACGTCCCTCTCCGGGATTTACGGCTACTGCATGCGCCTCATCGTCGAATCATCGCTGGGCGATACGGAGAAGCTGCGAGAAGTGGAACGCCACATCTCCACCATCGCCGGAGCCTGGAAGGCCGCCACGGCCGACCTGAAGGCTGCCCGCGCCCCCATTCGCGCAGGCGCTGAAGCGGCGGCCTGAGCTTGCCAGGAGATGCACTGGCCGACGCAATCGACCTCGCCCGGCGCAGGCACACAGCTATCTGCGCCGAAGATTTCGACGCCTACGACGCCCTCGGCGAGCAGCTCGCGACCGTCTGCGGCGCGCTCACGGGCGTCGCATTTGATCGCCCCTCGCTGGCGCTCCTGGATGAGCTGATCGCGCTCGAAACGGCCTCCATCCGGGTGGTCGATGGCATGGCCTCGAGCGTTTCCGAGCGCCTGGCCGAACTGTCCGCGAAAGCCCGCACCAGCGCCGCCTACGCACGCTCCGAATGGTCGTCCGTAAACGCCGGGTAACCCGCCCGTAGCGCTCTCGTAAGACTTTCCTCCGTACCTCGAATTGTCACCGTTTCGCACTCCAAAGCGGGGTGCTCCGGCCCCTTCGCGCCGTCAAGATTGGCCCGCGGATGTCGACACTCAGGGAGAACTGAGCAGGAAGCCCGAGATATGAAAACGAACCAGGCCCCCGCTGCTTCGCACCCCAACCGCTGGCGCTCCAACGCGCTTGCGGCTGGCTTCGTGCTGGGCGCCGCGGCGATCGCCTGGTTCGGTATGGCCGGCGGCAAGTCCGATGTGACGCCGCCTGCCAACCTTGTCACGGTCGCCAAAGCGGACGCCCCGCCGGCCTCCGTCCGGCGAGTCTCCACGTCCGGCCTGCCCACGCGCATTGTGGTGCCGTCCGCATCCGTAGACGCTTCGATTGCCGAAGTCGGCGTTACCGTGACGAACGGCAAGGCGAGCTGGGAGACGGCCTGGAAGGCCGCCGGCCACCACATCGATTCCGCACTGCCCGGCCAGGCCGGCAACATGGTCATCACGGGACACGTTTCCGTGGCCGACCGCTCCAACCTGGCCGTGTTTAAGCAACTGGACCGCGTAGCCGCCGGAGACGTGGTCGAGGTCTATTCCGGGGAGCAGGTGTACCGGTATTCCGTGAGCTCGGTGATGGTGGTCCCGCCTTCCGCCGTGAAACTCTTGCGTTCGAGCAGCGAAAGCACGGTCACGCTCGTGACCTGCACGCGCGATTTGAAGAACCGCCTCGTGGTTGTGGGAACACTTCAGTCATGAGCCCGTTGAAAACGCGCCGTTTTGGTGCCTACCATGAAGGAGCTGGATTGGGAGGATGGACAACATGGCAGTGAGGAAAGCTTCCGGCAGCAGCGCCCCCCAGGGCATCGTTTATGACCTGGCCCGCGCGCGTTCAAACGGCGTGACCGCCGAACCCGCAACTCGCAGCGATAGCTCCGGCATTACCGCCGAGGCGCGCGAACTTTCCGGCGCACTTCACGTTGTTGAAGGTTCCGATGACGTTCGCGCCGAAAAGGTCCGCGCCCTCCGCGAGCAGATCGCCAACGGCACCTACAAACCCGACCCCAGAGAAATCGCGAAACGCCTGGTCGAACGCGGATTCTAGTTCCGGTTCGATTCGGGGAACGGTGCTCGGCCCTGCGCACTCCCGCCCCGGCTGAGTGGGGTATGCCCTGATATGAACCTCCCCGGAGTGCGCCTACCTTGAATTTGGACGTGGCTGTGTGGAGGGGTTCTGAAACCTCGTCAAACTCATCCCAGGCCAATGTGCGTCCCGAGGAGTAAGCCTATGCCGACAGTGCTTGCCATCGACCCTGCCACCCCCCGCTCGCTCAGCGGGCGTTCTTTGCTGGGCCAGAGTCTCACCATCGACCGAGTTTCCGATCCCGCGGTGGCCCTCAGCCGCGCGGCGGACGATTCCTACGACCTTCTCGTCATCCTCGGACTCGATGTCGATGAGCAGCAGGCCATCGTCGCCGGGTTCCACGCCATCCGTCGCTGGCGCCTTGTGCCCGTCCTCTACGTGAACGACCCGACCTCCGGCGGACTCGCCATCCCCGGGACATTCCGTCCGGAAATCGATGGCCTGGTCCGCGGCACGCTCGAATCCGCCCAGGTCCAGAAGCGCATCGTCGAACTCGCCCGCGATGGCATCGGCGATGCCGAGATGGTCGTCGCCGGGCCGTACGAATTGGACCCGGTTCGTGGCAAGCTCCGCCTCGCCGAACTGGAAGTCACCCTGACTGACCGCGAAGCCGAGATCCTGGCGATCCTGCTTTCGCACCCGAACCGCACAGTTCCCGCCGCCGAGATCATCGAACGCGGATGGGGCACCGACGCGGATGCCCGCTA
>CAZKZR010000389.1:0-3658 GCA_964557245.1 uncultured Anaerolineaceae bacterium
GGCCGCCGCCGGCCTTCCTGAGATGCGGTATTGCTTCCCGCATCAACAGGATTGGTCCCCGCAGGTCCACCTGCCAGATCAGGTCGATGTGGCGGGGCTGGATGCTCTCGATGGTCCCGGGGACGAGGATTGCCGCGTTGTTCACCACGATGTCCAGGCGCCCGAACACGTCAACCGCTTTTGCAACCCCGGCTGCGATGCTTTCCGGTTCGCGCATATCCATCACGATGCCTTCGGCCTTTCCACCCTCGTCGCGGATGGCCTGCGCCACCGAGTGAATCGTCCCGGGCAGACGCTTGTCCTTCACCACTTCCGTCCGTGCGCACACGGCGACCGCGCAGCCGGCACGCCCCAATTCCAGGGCGATGTGCTCGCCTATTCCGCGCGAAGCGCCCGTTACCAGTGCAACTTTTCCGTTGAGTTCCATAGCCGCGGGACTCTACCACGAAGCCCCGTGCGCCCGCCTTCTAAGGGAAGTCGCTCCCGGGAATGCTGTCGGGATCGTTCACCAGTTCGCCCCAACGCCGGGCGATAACGTCCAGCGGCGAGGGGGGCGGCGTCCACGGGATCCCTCGCACGATGATCCCGCGGTTCGGCGCGTGCTCGACTAACCCTTCGCTCTCCAACCGCCGGAACGCCTCTCGCACAGGAGTCTGACTTACGCCCAGGCGCGCAGCCACTTCCTCCTGCCGAAGGTGTTCTCCCGCGCGGATGTTTCCCGACATAATCGAAGACTGCAGCGCTTCGTAGACCAGGTCCGCCTTGGTGCGAGTGGGCCGGGGGTCTGCCATCACGTTAAGGATACGCTGCTCCGGCCGCAGGGAGCGGCCCCGCCTCCCGCGCGTTCCCCTTCGCCGTAACTGAACCGCATGCCGTATGTGATTACCGAGCCCTGCATCGACGTGAAAGACGGCACCTGCGTCGACGTCTGTCCTGTCGACTGCATCAAGACGACTCCCGAGCACCCGATGTATTACATCGACCCCGACCGCTGCATCGACTGCAACGCATGCCGGCACGTTTGCCCCGTGGACGCCATCTACTCCACCTGGGAGATTCCGGAAGGGCAGGAGCACACCGAGAAACTCAACGCGGACTTCTTTCGCGTTCAACACTGACGCACGAATCCCCGTGCGCTAAGGCTGACGTATGAGCGACCAACGTACCCCTCTCGACAAAGGCGCAGTCTCCGACGACCAGCGCGCACAATGGGCCGCCGACATTCGCGCCGGACGTGAGCCCTGGGTTGAACCCCTCCCTTCGCGACGCCGCTTCGGACGATTCCTCGATTTCCTAGAGCGGATCGTCGGGGCATCGGTCAATCGCCCGTACCGCTGAGGCGCCGGCCGGCTCACTAAACGGAGGTGACACCATGCCCTGGCCCGACTTTCCCGCATGGCTCGATGGCAGCAAAGACGCAGTCGATGCCTCCCAGTCAGACCGCCGCCGCTCCGCTCGGCGGCCGCTGGGCCAAAGGCGAGCGGATTGTCCTGCTCCTTGGAATGGCCGCCGCGGTCGTGTTCGTGAGCAGCCTTCTCGTTCGCCTCTTCTAATCAGGATGCAAGCGCTCTTCGACCGCCTGACCCTTGGATTGGTGGTCCGGGATCGGCCCGCTGGCCAGCTTCTGACACCCCTCGATCATCGCCTGGATGACCTGGTCCAGTTTCATCTCGGATGCATTCGCTGCCCGCTGCAGCGAAGCCACCGTGATGTTGCGTTCGTCCCCGTGGGAATCTTCAAACTTGCCGCAGCCGCATGAAATGCACATTGACGTTCTCCTGTGTTCGGGTTGGTCCTATTTCGGGTTGGTCCTATTGGTGATGGTCGACCCACGTCGAAAACGCATCTGCGAACTTCCGCAGAAACTCGTCGACCTTGGGGTCCTTGATTGCGCCGGAATCGTCGAACAGCTTGTTCGCCCCACCGATGTAGGCCTCCGGTTGGGCCATCGCCGGCATGTTGAGGAACACCAGTGCCTGGCGCAGATGGTGGTTCGCGCCGAACGCGCCAATCGCTCCGGGTGAGACACTCACTACGGCAGCCGGCTTGCCATCCCACGCGCTCTGGCCGTACGGCCGCGAGCCCACATCCAGCGCGTTCTTCAACGCCCCGGGAATGGAGCGGTTGTACTCAGGCGTCGCGAAGAGCACCCCGGACGAGTTCTTCACCGTCTTCCGGAACTCAGTCCACTCCGGCGGAACGCCGCCTTCCGCTTCGCAGTCTTCGTTATAGAGGGGTAAGTTCCCGATCTCGACGTGGTGATACGTCAGTGGCCCCGGGTAGGCGGCGATGGCATGCGCTACCTGCCGCGTGAACGAGCCCTTGCGCAGACTGCCGACGATGAGGGCGATTTCATAGGTTCGGGGCATAGCCGTCTCCCAACTGGGTTTGCTTTCAAGGTAATCCTCGAAATCGCGCCCGGATTGCCGCGCCCGACATTGCGAGAGACTCGATACCCCGTTCGCCCACACGCAGCACGGAATCGCGAGCCATCCTTTACGGAGCCCGCCCGAGCCGAGCCAGTCGCCCTCTGGGGCCGCTGTTTCACTGGCCCAGCCGGCACTCTGGTATCATTGGTGCATGACCGAGCGCGCTTCTCACTATGATCTGGACTACATGCGCCGCCTCGGCGAATTTAAGGCGTGGAGCAAGCGCGAAGCGCTTGAGGAACATCTCTCCCTGACCTTCAATGAACGGCTGATTCGAAGTGAACGCCTGACGAAACGCGACCCGGAGCGGGACGCGCCTCGCGCCCAGCAAGACGACCCTGCAGCGTTCTTCCGCCGAGCCCGAGAGCTTGGGATCTGCGACGCCTGACTCCGATTCCGGGTCGTTCGCCCGTGAACTCGGGGTCCTGGTTGAGAACGCGCGTATTGCGGTCGCGCGCATCGGCGGCGCCGCCGTCAACATCTACGTCGAACCCCGCTACACCAAGGGCATCGACCTCACCGTCGCCGCCGACCGAAACGGGATAGAGGCGCTCACGGCACTCCTACACCACGCTGGCTTCGTCACCGTGCGAGACCAGGACGACCACGAGTCATCAGGGCCTGACTTCGTCCAACTAACTCGCGAATCAACGCACGACATCGTCGACCTCATTGCGGCCAAGACGCCGTTCCAGCGGTCAGTCATAGAGCGGGCGGTGCGGGTCGACGGCCAGTGGCTGCCGGTTGCAACGCCTGAGGACCTGCTCGTCCTGAAACTCATCGCCAATCGTTCGCGTGATCGCATCGACGCGGAGAGCCTCGCCCGCACACAGCCAATCGATTGGGCCTACGTCGAAGAGTGGGCTGCCGTTTGGGGATTAGAGGATCGCCTGGGGGAGCTTCGGGCGGCGTTGCGCCAGTAAAAGCCGCCCGGTTGTCGAGGCACACTTCTGCCGAGCGCTTTGGCGCGGCTGCCTGGGGTACACCCCGAAGCGGCACGCGTCGGAGGAATCCGCGATGCGACGGCGGTATACCAAACCACCTACACGGTACAAACCTTGCTGCCCTGGTGATAAGGTGTCGCGAACACAGCCCATGACGGATGGAGTGTGGAGCTATGTCGGTCCAAGGTCTGGATAGTGTAGGTTCGGCTCGATTCTTGGGGGCCGCCGTTGTTTTGGCGGCCCTCTTTTGTTCCGGAGTCGTCGATTGTGCGAATAAAGGCTCTC
>CAZKZR010000390.1:0-3652 GCA_964557245.1 uncultured Anaerolineaceae bacterium
GCTGGCAGACTGGGGACTACGGGGGATTCGAAGCGAACTGGGCCGCGGCGTGTGGATCGAGGAGCGGAAGATCGCCTCAGTCGGGTTGAACGTCCGGCGCTGGGTGACGATGCACGGGATCGCCTTGAATATCGACCCGGACATGAGCCACTGGGACTTGATCAATGCGTGCGGGATGCCGGAAGCCGAGATCACGAGCATGGCGACGGAAGTGGGCCGCCAGGTGGCGTTCGAAGAGGTTCAGGATGCGTTCGTGTTTCACTTCGGGCGGGTCTTCGAGGCGCAGATGCGAGCGACTACGGTGCCGGGCCGAGACGCCGGGCGTGGGTGAGACCTTTCACAGACAGCACCAGGCTCGCGGTGCGAAAGTGTGAATGACACGGCACCAGGGAGCGGCGCTGAAGCCCCGGAACCCCCTCCCGGCTGTCTTCCGCCCTCCCCGCCGTCGCTCCCATCATTCCGTTCGGCTCAGCCACCCGTTTGCGTTACGCTCGAATGACCCATGGCGATGACGTACGAACTCTGGCGCCTTGTCGGTGTCAAGGACGAATCCAGGAGCACCTGGGAACTCGTGGGGACTTTCGCGAACGTGAAGCGCGCGCGTCTTCGCATCCACGAACTCGCCGGGAACGCTGTGGTCAGCCCTGAAGAGGCAACGTACTGGTACGAAGACGCCGCCGGGGAGACGCATGTCTTCCGGATCGAGGCCGTGACGAACCCTTCGGACTAGCCGCCGTAGGACTCGATGGCTTCGTCGGTGAAGTCGGCATTCGAATAGACGCGCTGCACGTCTTCAAGGTCTTCGAGGGCTTCGATCAAGCGCAGCACCTGGTGTGCCGCCTTTTCTTCGAGCTCCACCGTCACCTTGGGGACCATTGCGAAGTCCGCGTTTTCGACTTCCAGGCCGCCGGATTCGAGGGCCTTGCGCACCGGTTCGATGGCCAGAAGGGCGAGATCATCGGCGTCTTTGCCGTTGATGGCGATGGTGATGAGGCCCTTGGCCTCGAATTGCCACGAGACCGAGCCGTTTTCGCCGAGGTTCCCGCCGGCGCGGGAGAACTGGTGGCGGATTTCGGCGACCGTGCGATTACGGTTGTCGGTGAGTGTGGAGACGATGATGGCGGTGCCGCCGGGGCCGTAGCCTTCGTACTGAATCTCATCGAGTTGTTCGCCTTCGCCGCCGCCGGTGCCCTTGGCGATTGCCCGTTCGATGTTGTCGTTGGGCATGTTCTGGGCCTTGGCGCGCTGGATAGCGAGGCGCAGCTTGAAGTTCATTCCGGGATCACCACCGCCCTGTTTGGCGGCCTGGATAATTTCCCGGCTGAGCTTGGTGAAGATGGCGCCGCGTTTCGCGTCGTTCGCGCCCTTCTGCCGTTTGATCGTGGACCATTTGGAGTGGCCGGACATAGGTCTCTCCCAAAGCGTGAATCAAGAGTCGTGTGTTCTACGAGTGTACGAGGCGGCGTCCAGATGGGCGAAACGGCGAGGCGCTAGCGGGCGCTTTCGTGCACCGCAGGTTCATAGCCGGCGGCGAACGTGACGGCGAAGGAGGGAGGCGTGAGGAGTGTGGCGGGCGTGTCGGCCGGCAGTTTGTGGTCAGCGCCGTAGCCCCTGAAGGTCCACTCCAGGAGCCGCCCTCGCCAGAGCAGGAGCGGCGCTTCGGGGGCTCCGTCGAGGGTAACCACGACGCCGTCAGGCAGGGTCGAAAGCATCACGCGGGAAGTCCGCTGGCGGCGGCTGACCGGATCGACGCGCTCTCGGTGGGCAATCTGGTCGATGTGGCTGATGGTCTTGAGCTTTTGTCCGCCGGGAAGGTGGGCCATGGACCAGGCTTCGATGAAGCGATTCGCATCAGGTCGACGGCATTCCATGCAGGGGCGGTGCCCGGCCGCGAAGGCGGTGGCCTCATCGAGGAAGAAGAGTTCGGTGTAAAGGCCGGGCGCCATCAATTCCGGTCGATGACGGTCTTTGAAATCCAGGAGGCAGCAAATCCAGCGCTCACTTGCCCAGGGCCGGCCGACGAGCTGCTTGTCCTTGTGAAAGCAGCCGCCCCGATTGCCGAACATTGTGCCGCGCGAGGGATCGGCGTGGATGTTGCCGAACGGGTCGACCCGGTTCTGCAGTGTCATTCCGTCACCTTTCTAGATCGCCCGGACGCCATCGACGATGAGTCCCGCCGCGACCGCCACGAGTCCGGCTCCGAACACCCGGGCAACGCCGTCGCAGGCTGCCTGGTAACGGCCCGCGCGTAGGCCAATCGCCCCTGCGCCGACGAGCAGAGCAAAGGCGGCGGCGAGAATGGTTTCGAAGCTGCCTTCGTCAGCGCCGTAGCTCACGGCGGCGGCAAGGGCGGCGGGGGTGGCGAGAACGGGCAATCCGAGGGGGAACAGGGCTGTGCTCGAACCTTCCCAGGGGCCGCGATGGGGCGCGCCACCCTGCCACACCGCGAGGGCGCCGCAAACAAGCAAAATGACCCCTGCTCCTACGCGAAAGGTTTCCGGCTCCACACCCAGGCCATCGAGGATTGCGTCGGCGAGGGCCGCGGCGAGGGAAAGGAGGACGAACGCGAGTCCGGGGCCGGCGAGCAGCGTGGTGGCGGACAATCGCCGTCCGGGTGGTTCAGGGGCGGAGGCCGCGGCGGCGGGGTTTACGGCCACGAGCAGATAGATGAACAGCTGCAAGAAGTCGGTCACTGGTCTCTCCGCGCGTCGATGATCGGGGCCGAATAGAGGAGCGCTGAGAGCGCGTGTTGCTGGTCATCCATGCGGGTGACATCGTTGGTGAACCATGCGCCGCTTGTGCGCTCAGGATTCGATGTGGAGGCGGCTTCGGCAGGCGAGACCTGGCGATCCGCAAGCATGCCCGCGCCGCATTCGATTCGCTCCGCCAGTTTGTCCTTCATGTCCGCCATGCGGGGGTCGGTGGATGCGAGGCGGTGGAGTGACGTGAGACCTTCGACCCATGTGCCCATCCCCGCGGCGCGGGCCTGGCGGCCGTGGAGGAGTTTGGAAAACCAGTTATCGCGGCGTTGCGATTCGACCCGGACGAGAAAGCCGAAGCGTTCCGCCAGGGTGCGGGCGTACGCGATGTTCTCATCGGACGGAGGCCAGGATGCCATCTCGCCGAGACCGTACGCTGCCCACTGGTCGGCCCAAGGCGGGAACTTCTGCTGCTCGTACTCGTCGCGATCGAACGAGAGGTAGTCTGCGGTCTTTCGGGCATAGGTGTCCCAGCCCTCCCCGGGGAAGAACCGGTGCATCAGTGTGAGCCCCCAGAACGCTTCGCCGGTGGCGTACTTCGAGCGCTCATCGGGGAAGGGCCTTTCGTTCACCGTGTCCCAGCGGTTGAGGAACGCGCCGTCCGGGAGTTGCAGTGCGAGCAATCCGCGGGCCACCTTTCGGGCGAGCTGGTCATAGCGCGGGTCGCCGGTGGCGAGGCGCCGCTGCATGAGGCCGTCGAGCATGAGAGCGCTGGCCCCGAGTTGGACGTTGCCCGGCGGGTCCGCAAATGCCGCCCAGTCGTCGTACCGATAGAGGTGGTCGATCATGTACTGCATGCCGAGGTCCGCCGCGGGTAAGGTCGAGGCGTCGCCAGCCGCGGCCAGCTGGTAGAGCGACATGGTGACGCCGGCGTGGCGGACGATGTTGTAGCC
>CAZKZR010000391.1:0-3641 GCA_964557245.1 uncultured Anaerolineaceae bacterium
CCCGGCCTGCGAGGCAGGGAGCACCATGTCCGGATAGATCCGGCCGTCGATAAGGCAACAAACCGCGGCAAGACGTCTCGCTGCAGGCGTTAGTGAGCGCAGTTCGGACTGGACCAGCGAGGCGAATGACGCGGGCGGCTGTGCAGCGTCGCCGCCGGTGTGGAGGTGGCGGGCGTACTCGATGGCCAGGAGGGGATTGCCGCCCGATAGCCGCGTCACTTCGGGCGCGAGATGGGCGGCGCCCGGCTCCGCCAGGGACTCGATTTCGGACAGCGTCAGCGGGCGCAACTCCAGGCGCACGGCGTTGTGGCGGATGAGTGTCCCGAGCGCTGCCTGGACCGGCGCGCGAGGTTCCGGGCGCGAAGCGGCCACCATGAGGATGGACGATCGTCGGACCAACGGCGCGAAGAACTCGAGGAACCGCAGCGACGCGCCGTCGGCCCAGTGAAGGTCATCAATGACGACGACGCGAGGGCCGAGGGCCAGGATTGCGGCCGCGGTTTCGCGGAATCGTTCGAAACGTCCGGCTTCGTTACCCGAAGATTCAAGGAGAGCGGTCGATTTCGCGGCGGCGAAGACGTCCAGCCACGGCCAGTACGGCAGTCCGCCATCGCCGTCGGCGCAGTTGCCCCAGAGGATGCGGTCTTCAGGTTGGACCGTGTCGGTGAACTGTTCGAGGAGCGCCGTTTTGCCGCCGCCGGGTTCGGCGAGGACGATGGCTATCCGGCCGCGGCCCTGCTGCGCGTCATCCCAGAGCGCGGCCAACTGGCGCAGGTCTGCATCGCGGCCGGGCAGAGCGGGCACGGCGAAAGCTTAGGCGCTGCCGGCGAGGCACGCATGGTGCCACGCTCGGCACACGATGGGGCTAACCCTGGGACTGCTTGTCCCGGAAGCTCTTGTACGCCTCGCGGATGTCGGGGTGCTTCAGGGCGAGGATCGAAGCGGCGAGGTAGGCAGCGTTGCGGGCGCCCCATCCCCCGACCGCGACAGCGGCCACGGGGACGCCGGGCGGCATCTGCAGCACTCCGTAGACGGCGTCCATCGCGCCGGCGATTTCACTCGAGGCGAGCGGCACGCCGATCACCGGGAGCGTCGTCAGCGCGGAGACGGCGCCCGGCAAGGCAGCTGCTCCGCCGGCGGCGCAGATGAACACCTCGATGCCGTCGCTCTCAGCGCGGAGGGCGATTTCGCGGACTCGCTCTGGATTGCGGTGCGCGGAAGCGACCTTAAAGACGAAGGGAATCCCGAGGTCGGTAAGTACTTTCTTGGTTGGCTCCAGGTGGGATTCGTCGTTCGCGGAACCGACGAGGATTGAGACGAGTGCGTTCGGCATCTACACAGCCTCCAAAGCGATATCGGAACGGAAATAGGCGTTTTCGAAGGTTATGCGGCGCGCGTTGTCGTACGCCCGCTCGCGTGCTTCCTGAATAGTCTCGCCGGTGGCGACGACCGTGCAGACTCGACCGCCGGAGGTGACGAATCCCCCATCCACCGCGCGCGTGCCCATGTGGAAGACCAGCGTGCCGTCGTCAACGGTATCCAGCCCGTTGATCCTGAAACCGGTTTCGAACGTCTCTGGGTAGCCGCGGCTGGCGATGACCACTCCCACCGCAGGCCGCTCGGACCAGCGAACGTCCACGGTGCTGAGTTCGCCGAGTGCGGCGGCCCGAGTCACCTCGAACAGGTCCGACTCGAGGCGAGGCAGGAGTACCTGGGTCTCGGGGTCGCCTGATCGGGCGTTGTACTCAACGATCTTCGGGCCTTCGCCGGTGATCATCAGGCCGGGGTAGAGCGTTCCGTTGTAGGGCTGGTTCTCGGCACTCATCCCGCGAAGCAGCGAGTCCACGACGATGCGCTGGATATCTGCGCCGAGTTGGGCGCTGACGCCCGCGCTGGGCGAATACGCGCCCATTCCGCCCGTGTTGAGTCCCTGGCCGCCGTCCAGCGCCCGCTTGTAGTCAGTGGAAAACGGCCAGAGGACGGCCGTCTTGCCATCGCAGAAGGCGTGCGCGCTGGTTTCCCAGCCTTCCATGTCCCGCTCGATGACGATGGTTTCGCTGGATGTACCGAACTGGTGGTCGATCAGCATCTCGCGGGCGGCGTCGAGGGCGATTTCGCGCGTATCGCAGCCGACAGCGCCCTTGCCGGCGGCGAGGCCGGACGCTTTCACCCAGAGCTTCCCTTCGGGCAGCGATTCGATGTAGTTCTGCGCCGCCCCGAAGCTCGAGAACGACTCGCCCGCGGCGGTGGGGATGTGGTGACGGGCCATAAACGCCTTGGCCCAGGCCTTGCTTCCTTCGATGCGGGCAGCGGCGGCCGACGGGCCGTAGCAGAGGATACCCTCGGCCTGGAGGCGGTCTACGAGGCCCAGTGGCTGCGGGTCATCGCTGCTGGCCAGGTAGAAGTCGATCTTGTTGGCCAGTGCGGCGGCGACGATGCCATCGATGTCGGTGGATTTATGGGGCAGATTCGTCGCGATGAGCGCCGTGCCCCCGTTTCCCGGCGCTACAAAGACTCGTTCGACGTGCGGGGATTGAAGAAGCTTCCAGGCGGTGGCGTGTTCGCGGCCGCCGGAGCCGGCGAGAAGTACCCTGGCGCCCATCTACGCGATTACTCCCATTCGATGGTCCCCGGCGGCTTCGGAGTGATGTCGTAAACCACGCGGTTGATGCCGTGGACTTCGTTGACAATGCGGTTGGATATGCGCGCCAGGAGTTCGTGCGGCAGCCGAGCCCAGTCGGCGGTCATGGCGTCGTCAGCGACGACGGCGCGGATCGCGACGGCGTAGCCATAGGTGCGGTAATCGCCCTGGACGCCAACGGTCTTCGTATCGGTAAGCACGGCGAAGGTCTGCCAGAGTTCGCGGTAGAGGCCGGCTTCACGGATCTCGTCCATGACGATGAGGTCCGCGCGGCGGAGGATATCCAGCTTCTCTCTGGTCACTTCGCCGATGCAGCGAATGGCCAGGCCCGGACCGGGGAAGGGATGCCGCCAGACCATCTCTTCGGGCAGACCCAGCGCTTCACCGATGCGGCGGACTTCATCCTTGAAGAGGTAGCGGAGCGGCTCGACGAGGCCGAGTTTCATGTCAGCCGGGAGGCCGCCGACGTTGTGGTGCGTCTTGATCGTGTGGGCGCCCTTGCCGTGAGAGCCGCTTTCGATGACGTCAGGGTAGAGGGTGCCCTGGCAGAGGAAGCGGGCATCCTCGATGGCGCGGGATTCCTGTTCGAAGATACGGACGAACGTGTTGCCGATGCGGATGCGCTTCGTTTCCGGGTTCGTCACTTCGGCCAGCTGGGCGAGGAATTTTTCTTCGGCTTCCACGTGCACAAGGTTGATGTGCATGTTCCGGGTGAAGGTCTCGACCACTTCTTCGGCCTCGCCGGCACGAAGCAGGCCGTTATCGACAAAGATGCAGGTCAACTGATCGCCGATGGCGCGGTGGACGAGGGCGGCGGCGACGGCACTATCGACGCCGCCGGAAAGACCGCAGATCACGCGGCCATCACCGACCTGGGCACGAATGCCGGCCACTGTTTCGTCGATGAAATTGCCCGACGTCCAGGTGCCTTCGCAGCCACAGACATCGCGGACGAAGTTGCGCAGCATGTCTTTTCCGCGCGGCGTGTGGACGACCTCGG
>CAZKZR010000392.1:0-3640 GCA_964557245.1 uncultured Anaerolineaceae bacterium
GTCAGCATCACCGTGCGCAACGAAGCCGGCGAATCCGCATGGGCCACCCTTGGCATCAAGGGCGACATGCGAGACGAGGAATGGCACATCCGTGAAGCCTGGTGGGCCCAGAACTTCCGCCCCAGCGGCGCCAAAACCGTCCTCGCCTGGGCCATCATCGCCGGCCTCACCATCATGTGGGCAACCTGGAAGTCCATTTTCTACAGGGCCGTTAAGCGCGTCGTTCACAGCTACCAGCAGATGGACCTCTCCCTGGATGACCTCTACGGCCGCCCCATCGACCCGGCAACCGGTGCTCTCTGCAAAGACGTCGAGCAGGGCCTCTGGGTGGTGCCCCAGTCGCAGAAGCTGAAAGCCGTTCTTGATGGTCTCGTCTGGCTCTTCATCTGCATCCTGTATCTCGTCGGCGCCGTCATCCTTGTGGTCGGACTGGTGCCGCTCTACCTGTTCCTGCTGCTCCCCTTGAGCATCGTCGCGCCGGGCCCGGTGGTCGCCGCCCAACGAAAAATCGCCGGCCTCCTCGTCAGTTCCATCGGCGACCAGCAGGCCATGACCACCCGCCGCTTCGCACTGGCCGGCGCCTCGAACGAAGTCTCCCAGGCGCTCTGGTGGATGCTTTCGAAGGACGGCCTCGCCCGGTCAAAGCGCGCCATCCCCGGGTTCACCGGTTACGAAACGGTCACGGTCGTGGCGCATTCGGGCGGCTGCGTCGTCTCCTTCGATGCCCTCGCCGGCGAGGTCAAATCCTGGATGGACGATCCCGAACTTCCCGCCGGCATCAGCCGCCCGAAGCACGTCGGCTGGATAACGGCCGGCAGCGGCCTCAACCTCGCGTTTCGCATGCGGCGGACGAAAGACCCCCGCGAGAACGCGTTCTGGCAGCGCCCGCTGAGCCCGTGGGTCAACTGGCTCAACATCTACGCCCGCTACGATCCCGTCCCCCAGGGGCCGCCGCCGCCAGACCTCGTGGCCACCCTCCTGGGCGAAGACCCGTGGCTCGCCGGCGAACCTGACTTTGCCGCTCAACGGCCGGCCTACGTCTGCCTTCGCGTGGTCAATACCGACTTCCCCTCTTCGGACCACTTCTCGTACTGGCGCAACTCGGCCGAAGTCATGAGCCGTGTCGTCGCCCTCATCGCTGACTCCGCCCGCTCCAGGGACCCGATCAGCCCAAACGCCGGCGCCTATCCAGCCACCCTGTCCTCCCGCCTCGATGCCGCGCTCCAGGGCTGCGCCAACCCCGATGCGACCCGCAAGAGCCGGGCTGCCGCGCTTCGCGCCCAGGCTCCCATGTACATCGGAATGGTCGTCGTCGGCGTCATCCTCGTCCTAGGAGCGTCACTCGGGCGCCAATTCCTGAAGCTCGACCTGGTGGATGACCTCATGCCCCATTCCCTGTTCGGCATGGGCTTCGACGGCCGCCGGGAGTGGGTCACGGGAGTCGTCGTCGCGCTCCTCCTCGCGCTGGTTGCCGCGCAACTGGTCTCCTTCGTCCGGCAGCTCTTCAGTTGGTCCAGGGCGGGCGGCAGCGGGGCGGTGGTGCCGGCGGGAGGCATCCTTGTCGCGGCCGGGGTCTCGGTCTTTGCCGCCATCGTCGTCGTTCTTTCTCGAATGCTCGCACCCAGCTAACCGGAGAATCAGTTGAAACTCTCAGAACGCGCCCCCGCCGCAGCGGCCTCCTTCAAGGCAAAAGCCCGTCTCTGGAAGCCGGAAATCCTCGTCCTCCGCTCCGGTGCGGAACACGAAGAAGTGTTCGAGACCGTCGAATCCGACCTCTACGCCGCGATCGATGATCTCGGCGGCGGGATTGCCGTATTGCGGGTCTCCCGCTGGCCGAACGTCGATGCCTGGGGTCGGCTCGCTTTTCCCCGTGGCCGTGGATTCCCGATGACCGTGCCCGTCCCGCGCTTCGAGTTCCAGGAGCACCTCAACGCGGAACGGCTGGCACATACGCAATCCGCACCGGACCGCCCCATCCGCGTCGGCGATACCTTTCTCTTCCGGAATGCCTCAACTGCTGCGCTCCTCCAGGCAGAGACGTGGGATATCAGCGCTGCCGGCCGGGATATGGCGAAGGCTGCCTATTACGGTGCCGGCGCCGCAACCGTGGACCAGGACTACATCGAACAGATGGTTGCGACTCCCACCACCGACGCCCCCGCCGAGCCCGAAGCCGGCACGTTCGATATCAGCCAGCAGGCGTTGCCGCCGCAGGGCCAGGCCCGGGCATGACCGCGCCAGCCCCCATCGCCGCCGGCAAGCACGCCACCGAAGACTTCGTCGCCGCCATCAACCCGCAGCATCTCGTCTACTTTCTCTGCAACGTCGGCGACGGCGACAGCCAGGTCTTGCTCCTCCCGGTTGATCCGCAGGGGCGCCGCAAGATCCTCGTGGTGGACGTCTGCACCACGAAGAAGGTCCCCGCGCTCATCGACAGCCTGCAGGCGGCGGGGCTGATAAACGCCGCATCGCCCGGCGCCAACGGTGAACCGGACGGCTCAATCGCTCTCGTCGTCGCGACGCACCCGCACACGGACCACATCGGCGGCATGCAGGACTTGCTGAAGAAGATGAAGCCCCGAATCGGCGAGTTCTGGGACCCGGGGTACTACCACACCACCCAGGACTACCTGGACATGATGGCCGCCATCGAGGCCAACCCCCACATCATCTACGCCCAGCCCACGGCCGGGTACAAACGCTGGTTCGGCTCCGCCCTGGTCACGGTGCTCTCGCCTTCCGTGGGCCTCCGGAACAAGTTCGATACCTACGGCACCGAGGTGAACGACTCCTCGCTCTCACTCCGCGTCGAGTTTCCCGCCGCCCGCGCCATCCGCCGGGACGCCGGCCGCAACCTCGTGGACAAGAAAGCCACCATGGCCCTGATTCTCGGCGCGGACGCCCAGACCCTCTCCTGGTCCCACGTCCTTACGGATTTTCCGCAGCTCGGACCCAACAGCTCCGACGCCAACAGGGCCATCCGCGCCGCCACTGGCACCGACCTGCTCAGCGCGAAGGTGCTCAAGGTCTCGCATCACGCATCAAAGCACGGGGTGAACCTGGAACTCGTGGAACGAATCTCGCCTGCGCTAACGCTCGTTTCGAACTCGGCAACCAGCGGCTTCGGCTTCCCTCACAGCGTCGCCCAGGAACTTATCCGCGAAGCCCTCGAGGCCACGGCTTCAACTCCCGGCGCGGCCCACAAGGCGGACAGCGATCTCGGCATCTTCTACACCTGCGACACGGAATCCGGCGGCGCGAACCTCGGCTCCATCGCCGTGGTCATGGGCGCCGGAAAGGCGAACGTCTGGCGCTTCGGCGACGCCGTCAAAGACCCCATCAACCTGGCCGCGGGGCGACGTTGGACGGGCTGAGCGCCCCAGTTCGCCTACGTGCACGCCTGGATGATGAGTACGGGCAGGAGAATGAATCCGACGACGACACCAAGTACGAAGACACCGATTTTTCCCATACCGGGACAGTAACTACTTGAGCGGATCGACGGTGCAATCGCGCTCGGCGCGCGTCTTGCAGCTCTGTTGCAGCGGAAAAATCCTCAGCCGACCTGGCCGGTTTCTCGCTAGTGTTTGCCGCCACGGTCCCGCTTCCGCGCCTTCCGATAGGCGGCCGTAGCCGAGCC
>CAZKZR010000393.1:0-3637 GCA_964557245.1 uncultured Anaerolineaceae bacterium
GGTCGGCCCGACGGGGAGCCACTCTTCGGGGATGGCCCCGGCTGCGACCGTTTCCAGCAACGGCAGGTCGCGGGAGAGCATGTACTGCACGCCCTTGGTGCCTTCGACGGCGACTTCGAGTGCTTCGCCACGCTCGACCAGCTCTTGCTCCAGCGCCTGGTGGAAGGCCGGCGGCATCGTCCGGCCAAGCAGGTTGCTCATCGATTTGAAGCGCCCGATGCCAAGGTGCGAAATCTCCTTGCGGGCAATGAAGAGTTCGGCTTCGTGGGGATCCGAGGGCGCCAGGAGTTCGAGCGTGGGTACGATGCTTTCGGCGGACGCGTAGACGCGTTCAAAGCCTTCCCGATGGTGGGTCATGGCTTCGCCGATGCGCCACAGGTAGTACAGGGCGAGTGAGGTTTCCTTGCTGCCGCGGTAGTTCGCGGGGATGGGCGTTGCGCCGGGCTGGAAGTCACGCGTTGACAGCTGGCGGCCTTCGCGGAGGAGCCGGCGCATCTCCTCCACGGCATCGGGGTGATTGAGGGCGGTCTCGCGGACGCGGCCGTAGTGCTGGTTGCGGTCCATCAGGACTCGCCAGTGCGGTAGCTCGTCCATCGGACGGACGGCGAGCCAGCCGCCCCAATCGAAGAACTCGCGGTCTTCGTAGGCGAGCTGGTGAAAGTACTCGGGGAGGTATTCGGTCACGCGGGCGTGCAGCATGAGGTCGTGGCTGCGGGCGACGATGACGAGCGGATCGAGCTGGAGGTGTTCGACGGCGCGCATGGCGGCGCGGGCGCCGTCTTTGCCCTGCCAGCGGCGGCCCGGCCAGAGACCCTGCTTGCCCAGGACGAAGCGGCGGGCCGTGCGAGCATCGATGGCGACGGGCGTCACGCGGGCGGCTCCAGGCGGGACGAGCACGCGAAGAGCGGGCAGCGCGCACAGGCCGGACGTCGCGCGATGCACGTGCGGCGGCCGTGCTTGATGAGCAGCATGTGGAACGGGTAGTAGTCGGCTGGCGGTACGAGCAGTTCGAGCAGTTCGTGGGCCTGCTCGGCGGTGGCTTTGGCGGTGATAAGGCCAAGGCGTTTGGAGACGCGTTCGACGTGGGTATCAACGGGGAGCGCGGGGCGTCCGAGCGAGAAGAGAAGGACGCAGGCGGCGGTCTTTGGCCCGACGCCGGGGAGGGCGCGCAACCAGGAGCGGGCTTCTTCAAGCGGGAGGTCTTCGAGGAAGCCGAGGTCCCAGTCCGGCGACCGTTCTTCGACGGCGCGGAGGATGGCCTGGATGCGCGGCGCCTTCTGCTGCGCGAGGCCGCCGTTCTGGATGGTGGCGACAAGTTCGTCCGTCGGAGCTTCGGCGATGGCCTGCCAGGAGGGATAGCGCCGCATCATCTGGACGAACGCGCGGCCGCTGTTGGTATCCGCCGTGTTCTGGGAGAGCACGGTGAGGATGAGCTCGGCCAGGGGGTCGTGGCTCGGTTGCGGGACGGGGCGGCCGTAGACGGGGGCGAGTAGGTCCATGATTTCGGCTGGGGAGTAAGCCGCGCCCTCACCCCCCGGCTCTCCCGACTCCTGCATCGCGGGCGAGGGGGAGATGCGAGACCGACCCTTTGGTTTAGCGGGCACGGTCTTGGCGGTCGAGGCGGCGCTGGGCGATGCCGGGCAGAAGCGGGATGCGGGCGGCTTCGCGGGCGTAGGTGGATTCGCCTTTCTGGACGGCGAAAAACGCGTCCCAGAGGTAACCGACGTGGGCACTGGCGAACATCCACGGTTTCGGGGCGCGGTTGAGCATCCCGTAGAACATGTAGCCGATCTGCCGAGCGGCGCGAAGTTCAGGCATGACTTCGCGATCGATGTCCTGCTGGTAGGTGGTGAGCTTGCCGCCGGCGAGGCCGCGGAGGACGTTGCGGGCGGCGAGGCGGCCGGATTCGACGGCGTAGGAGATGCCTTCTTCGGTGAACTCGTCGGCGAGGCCCGCGCTATCGCCGGCGAGGAGGGCAAATTCATTGGCGATGGTTTCCTTGCCGCGCCGAAAGCGGATCTTGTGGCCACGGGCGATGTCGACATCTGCTGAGCCCAGGCCGAGCGACTCGATGTACTCGCGGACGCGGTCTTTCATGGTCGGCGCCCGGTCGGGCGGGAGGACGATGCCGATCGAGAGGACCTCGGCCTTCGGAAAGAGCCAGGCGTAGCCCCAGGGCTTGTAGCCCAGTTCGATGAGGGCGGTGTTGCGGAACGACTTCTGGCGGATGGCGGGCGCGCGAACTTCGACTTCCCAGGCGGCGCATTCAGCGATGCCGTCACCCAGGCCGGCCATCTTCCCAACCGGCGAGTGGGCACCGTCGGCGCAGACGATGTAGGAAGCGGTCGCTTCGAAGCCATCTTCGGCGCGGACGGTGATGTGACGGTTTGTTTCGAGTGCGCGGACGGTTGTGGCGGGGCGGAATTCGGCGCCGGCCTTGCGCGATTGCTCGAGCAAGAGCGCATCGAACCGTTCGCGCATGACCATGTGGGCGAAGGGTTTGCCAGAGTTGCGGACGAACCGGGACGAGCCCCTGTGGCTGACCTGGAGCAGGTTGACTGAATCTTCGACAACCGAATCGATGGGAAACGGTAGCAACTTCTCTGTACGGAGGGGGATGCCTCCGCCGCAGGCCTTGTAACGCGGAAATTGGGCGCGATCCAGGACCAGGACGCGGGACCCTGCCGCGGCGAGTTCCCGAGCGGCGGTGCTGCCGGCCGGCCCGGCGCCCACGACGATGCAATCGAATTGCGGCACGAGGAAAAGGTAGCAGGCCGAGCGGGTCAGGTCTGTGTGCAGATCTCCCAGGCCTGGGCGATGAGGCGACGAGCTACCTGGGCGCCAGGGCAATGGTTCTCGACACGCCGTCCTTCGAAGTCGCCGTAGTAGCGGGTGAAGATGCTGGAGTCGTCATCCATGCGGGAGAGGGCGTCGGAGTAGGCATCACGTTCAGAATCGGAGGGCGCCCAGGCGTCGCCGACGCAAGGGCCGGACCAGAGGGCGGAGTCGAGGAGGGCGGCTACGGAATCGGTGCCGGCGCGGATCTCGGCGAGCTGGTCGCGGTCGAGGCCGCGCGGTGGTCCGAGCTGTTCGAGAAGCTTCGCGACCGAAAGACGCCAGGCCTCGACGCGGGCTTGTCCCTCCCATCGAAGGTATTCACCGCGGACTACCTCGTCGTCGAAGAGTTCGGGGATGAGGTCGATGGCGCTGAGTAAGCGAGCCGCGAAGCCCGTTTCGAACTTGGAGACGAGCATAACGGTCTCGGAGGCACGGACGATGCGGCGGGGGGTCTCGATGCCCCGGGTTTGGAGCCAGGCCGCGAATCGGTGTTCGTCCATTGGGGGAATGGTACGTGTGATGCCGGGTTTGAGGCGCGCGGCGGACCACACGGCTGGCGCATGGCGCGAGCGGGGACTGAGCCCCGCGACTCGAGTAGACTTCCGCGCCGATGAAGGTGCTGATTGCCGGCGGCGGTATTGGCGGGCTAACGCTCGCGCTGTGCCTCGATCGGGTGGGCATCGAGTGCGAGGTATTCGAAGCGACGCCCGAGTTCCAACCGCTGGGCGTGGGCATCAACCTGCTCCCGCATTCGGTGCGGGTGCTGTGCGGTTTCGGCGGGTCGATGGACGAGACCCCG
>CAZKZR010000394.1:0-3630 GCA_964557245.1 uncultured Anaerolineaceae bacterium
CGCCGAATGGTCTCCCGGAAGCCGATCTCGCCGAAGCTCTCGCGCCAGCGCAGCGCCTCTTCCGTGTGCCGCGTCACTCCGTCGAAGAACGTCCCGAGCATCTGCGTGGTGCGCAGGCCCATGTTCTCGAACGCCTGGTTGATGAGCATCTTGTTCAGGGCCAACTGGTTCGCCGGGATGTTCGCGTACCGCTTTGCGTATCGCTCCGTCTCGGCCGAGAGCCGCTCCCGCGGGAACACCTTCGAAACGAGGCCGATGCGATGCGCCGTCGCTGCGTCGATCTGGTCACCGGAGAGCAGGAATTCCTTGGCGTGCTCGAGCCCCACCCGGTACACCCACATCATCGTCGTGGGCGTCCCGTACACGCGGCTCGGCGGATAGCCGATGATCGCGTCCTCTGCCATGAAGATCAGGTCCGCGCAGAGGATCAGGTCGGTGCCGCCGCCCAGGGCGTAGCCGTGCAGCTCCGCGATGACTGGCTTCGGACACTCCCAGAGCTTCATGAACCGCTTCATGTTGTGGCCCATGAAGGCGTAGTCCCGAACCGGGTCCCACGCCCCCGAACGCGCGTCCACATGCGCTGCGCCATAGCGCGGCCGCTGCGGCCCGCGCCCGCGATCATCCGCCCGCGGGTTCAGGTCATACCCGGCCGTGAAACAGGGGCCGGCGCCCCGGATGATGATCGATGACACCTCCGGCGAGGCGGTCGCCTCATCGATGCCGTCCGCGATCCCCTGGATGACCATGTCGGTCAACGTGTTCATCTTCTCCGGTCGGTTCAGCGTGATGATCGCGAGACTCTGGCGCTCTTCGTACAGGACGACTGGTTCATCAGCCACGTGGGGACTCCGCAGGTTCGTTTCGCAGCGAACGATACACCGCCCGCGAACGCTCGCGGGCTTGCAGCTCACTATCGATTCAACCGGAATGCCCCGAAAACGGTTGCGAACTTTGCCGTTACTGGTGCCTACTGGGAGTAATGCTGCGACGGGACGGCCTGATCCTCGCTAACCGCGCCTACCTGGACCACGAGTCCCCCCGCTGGGCTGATTCGCCCTCTTCGGCGGGGAGTGGTGGGCTGCTCGCCGCTGTCCGTCCCATTATTCAACCCTGGGACGGCCAATCCGGCACCACCTGGATCGGCGCCGGGATGGGCCGGTACGACCGCGAATGGACTGACAGCAACGGCTTCGAACTGCTCGAGACCAACCGCGGCAGTCTCCGCCACCGCCGCCTCTATTTCGGTTCCTCCACCTGGCAGGGCCACTACGCTGATGTCGCCAACTGCTTCCTCTGGCCGCTCTTCCACCTCGTCCGGTACGACCTGCCGGCCGTGACCGGGTACTACCCGGCCCCCGCCCCGCCAACCGCCGCCGACTGGCAGTCCTTCCACGCTGTGAACACCGCCTTCGCTGACGCCGCGGCCGAAGAAGTCGACGCTCCCTGGTGCTGGATCCACGATTACCAGCTCGCACTCGTCCCCGGCCTCCTCCGCGACCGCGGCTTCCCCGCCCCCATCGGCTTCTTCCTTCACACGCCGTTCCCGGATATCGAAGTCGCTCACCCGTACCTGGCCAACGGCGGTGGACACAGCTTCCGCCGGGTCGTCGAAGGCATGCTCGGCGCCGACCTGCTGGGCTTCCAAACGCCTGCCGATGTCGAACGGTTCGCGCACGCCGCCGTAGCCTTAAACGGCGCGGAGGCCGTCGAGGGCGGCCTCCGCTACGACGGACATCTTGTGCGGCTTCGCGCCTGCCCGGTTGGCATTGATATCGATGACATCCTGGGAGTCGCTCGGACCGCTTCCACGCCGCCGCGAGTGGCTGCCGCCCGGCGCTCCGGCCTCCCGCTCGTCGTAGGCCTCGAACGCGGCGACTTCACCAAGGGCATCCCGGAGCGCATCGCCGCGGTTGCCGAGGCCTTCCGCAGCGGCGGGCGCTTCGCCTATCTCGGGATTGCCGCGCCAACCCGGGAAGGCGTCAAAGCCTATGACGCCCTGGAAGACGCCGTAGAACGCCAGGCCCGCGCCGCTCGCGAAGCGGCGGTCGCAGCTGGTGGCTCGTTCGCCCACGTCCGCGCAAACGTCGGCTGGTCCGATGTCGTGGCGCTCCAGCGGGATGCCGACGTGGTCTTCACGTCCTCCCTTGCAGACGGCCAGAACCTCGTGCCGCTGCAGGCGGCCATCGCCCAGTCCCTCCGCCCCACATCCGAGCGCGCGGTCATCATCTCCGGCCGCGATGCCGGGGTCTCAAGCTCCTTCGGCGAATTCGTCGGCCAGGGGCTCGCCGTCCCGGACCCGCTCGATCCCGCTCTGCTCAAGGAAACGCTCTGCGCCGCGCTCGGGGGCCGGCCCGGCCGCGTGAGTGACGAATTCGTTGCCGCTGTCCACGCTCGCGATGCCCGCTGGTGGGCAACCGAGTTCCTGACCACCCTGGAGGAACCATGCTGACCCTCGATGCAATCGAACAATTCAAGGCGCTCGCGGCGGCGCGGGGGCCCCTCCTCATCGCCAGCGACCTGGATGGCACCCTCGCGCCGATCGTTGCCCACGCCAGCGAAGCGCGCGTCCCTCCGGGCACCCTCGCTGTCCTGGACCGCCTCGCGCAATCAGCCAAGGTGGCGGTGATCACCGGTCGAGACCTCAACACGGCACGCCGAATGGTCCCGGTGGAAGGCGTTGTCGTGGTGGGCAGCCACGGCCTCGAAGCTTCTTTCGATGACCCGCTGATCCCCGGCGTGGACCGCGTGGCCCTCAGTGCCGCTCTGGAGAACATCGAGCAGAAGGTCATCTCCGCCTGCCCCAGTTCGTTCCTCCACATCGAGCGCAAGGCCATCTCTACAGCCTTCCATTACCGGACGGCGCCGGAACTCGAACCCACCCTCCGCGAGGCGCTCAGCTCGTTGCCCGAAGGTCTCCGCCTGCGGGAAGGCCGCATGGTCCTGGAAATCCTGCCGGATGCTCGCGGCGGCAAGGACCTCGCACTCACCGCGCTCTGCCGCCAGCTCCGCGCCAAGTCCGTCCTCGTGATGGGAGACGACCTCACCGACGTCGGCATGTT
The DNA here is from genome assembly GCA_964557245.1 of uncultured Anaerolineaceae bacterium. Lineage (GTDB taxonomy): Bacteria > Chloroflexota > Dehalococcoidia > Tepidiformales > Tepidiformaceae > Amarobacter. Next base: position 3,060 of record CAZKZR010000394.1, read on the forward strand.
CCGTTCAGCGTTGGCCCTTGCCAAATCTGACCAGGTGCATGTCCTCCTTGCGGGCGTCTCCGGCGGGCCCGAGTCGCCCCCCGAACTGATCGAAATGTCCGATGTCGTCATCCGCTCCACTGAAGAGGCGCTCGAAGGATTGGAGACCGTGGCCAGGGCGCTCGGGGTCTAAGCCCGTCCATCCAGCCCCTCCCCGCCCGCGGCGCCGGAGAATGTGGCGCGCCACATAGTCATGTCCCTCACAAGGCGCTATCTTCCCCGCCGATCGGGCGGATGGAGGCGCGTGATGGGTTCTCCGGCGTCAACAGAAACCGCTGCTCCGCGGCCCGTTGTCCGGCGCGGCGTCGTCATCGTCCACGGCGTCGGCGAGCCCAGCCGCGGCGACTACATCGGTTCCTTCGTCGAACCCCTGGCCAGCTTTATTGCCGATGGTTGCGGGTCCGAGAACGTCAGCATCACCGTGCGCAACGAAGCCGGCGAATCCGCCTGGGCCACCCTTGGGATCAAGGGCGACACACGAGACGAGGAATGGCACATCCGTGAAGCCTGGTGGGCCCAGAACTTCCGCCCC
>CAZKZR010000395.1:0-3620 GCA_964557245.1 uncultured Anaerolineaceae bacterium
CCAGGGCCGAACACGTCCTCGAGGTGAACCACGCGGTTTGCCAATTCGTGCGCCGGCATCCCCGAGATGAGCTGCGCGCCGATCGGCGTCAGGTTCACCTGGATTCCCCCCGCCAGCCCGCTGCTTTCGGTGACGACATAGCCGCTGCACAGCCCGGCGAAGAACGCGTGGTAGCGGCCCATCCGTTCTGGCCTGGCGGGGTCGCTCACTCCGAGGCGGTTCTCGATGTTGATGATGAGCACACAGCCGGCATGGGGGACTTCCCGCCGGCGGGAGAATGTCGTCCGCTCGAGCCATCCGGCCAGCAGCGTCACGTAAGGAGCCAGCCGGCGGTCCGGCCTCCGTTCGACCGAGTCCCACTCTCCGAACTCAGAACTGTGCCGGACTATCCGGCTGTCCGTCTCCATCCGCGCAGAATGAAGCGAGGAGACCGGGCGTGGCAACCGCGCAAGCCGATTCAACACTCATCGGTACGTGTGCGTACAAGGTGTTGCAGCGATCAGCGATGCTGGAGGGCAAGATGGGCGCGAAGTATTCATTCACCACCACGTGGCGGGTCCACGCCCCGGCTGGGCAGGTCTGGGATGCGATTGCCCATCCGCTCGAGTGGCCGCGCTGGTGGAAAGGCGTCGAGGCGGTTGAGGAACTGGAGGGAGGTCAGCCCGATGGTCTGGGCGCTCTTCATCGCTACACCTGGAAAAGCGCGCTGCCCTACCGCCTTGCCTTCGATATGCGGGTAACCCTGGTTGGCCAGCCCGAGCGTCTTGAAGGCGTCGCGAGCGGAGAGTTGGAAGGGCGGGGCGTTTGGACGTTCACCGCCGAGGGCGACGTGACGCGGCTGGACTACCGCTGGGACATCGAGACCACTCGCCCGTGGATGAATGCGCTCGCGCCCCTGCTTCGGCCAGCCTTCGAATGGAACCACGATTGGGTGATGGCGTCCGGCGCCCGAGGTCTGGGCAACCTGCTCAACGTGAAAGTCGAACCGGTCGAAGCCCCTCGGAGGCGGCGCTGGCCGTGGGCAGCCGCGGCAGTCGCGCTCGGTGCCGTGGGCGGACTTGTCCTGCTCAGGCGGCGTTCCGCCTAACGGCGCTCGCGAATGTTCAGGCCCATTGGAGCGGGGGGAGCGTGGTGCGGGGCCTCTTCCCATGACTCCGAGGCTGGTTTCGTGACGAGCCGGCGGACGAACGCCGCGATCCTTCGGAACAGCTCAGCGAAGCCGAAGGCCGGCGCCATCGCCATGCCGTTCACTTTCTGAGCCCCCTTGAGCCGCCGGGATTTCGTGACGGTCACCCGCTTATAGGTCTGAAGCAGCATGCGACGCCGTTGTTCCGCCGGGTTCGCCATGCGTTCCAGCGCTTTGAGGGCGACATCGTCTTCGAGGGAGCGGCCATCCTGTTCCAGGAGCCAGCGATCCCGCGCCGAATCCGGCAGCGTGAGAAGAGTGGTGTCGATCTCGTTGAAGGTCTTGCTCTCGGCGCGGATGCGCTCGAACCCTTCCCGGTACACCGACATCATCCGTCCGCCCTTGAGGTGGACGGTGTGCAACCGGATGCCCTTGGGCAGGTACGGGACTTCGTACGTCTCGCAGTCAGAAATCAGCAAGATTTCCGTGGGCGGCGCCTCGCCGAGGTGCTCCAGGGTGTTGTAACGGTCCAGCGCGCGGATATCGCCGACGGCCGTGTCGAGCGCCACCTTGATATCGGTCGATCCGTCGGGAGTCACGCGCAGGATTCGCTGGGCGAGTTCCGCGAAGTCCTCCAACGATTTGCAGTCGCTGCGTTGATGGACGGTATTGCCGAAGGTGCGGAGGTACAGCTCGGCCCCTTCCTCCGCCGCGATGAGCAGGTACGCAAGGAGCAACGCCTTGGCGAAGATCTCCTTGTTCGCATCGCGCATCGAGTTGGAGACATCGAGAAGGGCGTAGACCTTCTGGCGCTTCTTCCTGGTCATCCCGCCGGTCGGGACCCGGACCTCCACAATATCGTCGTATTCCTGTTCCGCCGGGCCGGTATCGATGTTGTAGAGGCCGTTGATGCCGCCGCTGATCAACCGGAAGTCGAACAGTTCCTGGGAGATGGAGCGCAGCATCATGTCTGGCAGTGTGACCTGCGGGAAATCCGTCAGGTTGTGCAATGGCTGCACCTGCGTATCGCCCGTGACCGGATAGACCACGCGTTTCTTCCGCTCCACGCGGATCTGCGTGGTGTAGATCGCCTCAGCCGGCGAAACCAGGTTCACGACGTCTTCCGGCAATTCAACGCCCGGGACTGGCCGGTGAAGCATGATGTTGCGCGCGATCTCGAGGATGCGCAGCCACTCCGGCGGCAGTTCGGCCGAGGTCACGCCAACCAGGTCAAGGATGCGCCACGAGTGGTACAGGTCCTTGAGCTCGGCCTTGATCGTGCCGGCGGTTGGTGGGAGGGCCACTTCAGCCACTGGTGGAGTGCTCCAGGATCTCTTCCAGGATCTCTTCGCGCAGTTCGTTCACGCGCCCGTTCGGGATGTTGCGGCTCTTCAAGGCGTCGATGAAGGTCTCGTAGCTGACGTCATGCCAGCTGCCCTTCCCGATGAGTGAGAGGAACAGCCGCACGACGCGCCCGTGCGAAGGTTGCGCTTCGAGGGGCGTGCCGTGCGCAAACCAGCCGTAGGTCTGAGCAATTGTGGTCAGATCGTTGACCGTCTGGAGGTCGCTTTCGGTGAAGGACGACAGGGTGGTGTGGATCGCTTCGGCGAACGTGTCCTGCGACGTGTCCGGGATTGACCGGTCATTGCCGGGGATGGTGGTCAGCACAAACCGTAACGAGTACAGGTCATCGCGGACCACGTTCCCGCGGTGGTTCAACAACGCTGATGCATTCAGCACGTCGCGGCAGGCCGCCTTCGTCCGGGGGGAGACATACGTGTCCGCCGGATGGTGCTGGCCGGCCGGCACCGGCGAGTTACGCACGCGGGCATCCTGGAGACGCATGAAGGTCTCGATCAGTTCGTTCTTCATGAACAGGATGTCGTGGCCGGCTTCGATCGAACGCCCGGCATGTTGGCCCTGCACGATGTCCGCCAGCTCGCGCAGCACGTGCAGGGGGATCGGGTGCTCCGGAGGCAACGGCCGGCCGTGATGTTTCGCGTAGGCAAGGTCGATCAGGATGTCGTTGAGCGTGTCGCCGTGCGGGTCGATCGACGCTTTGAACATGAAGCGGTCAAGCACAGGCTCGCTGATCGCCGAGTACTTCAGGTGATTGGTCATCGCAAGGGCGGTGTGCAACGCCGCCTGCTCTTGCTGCTCGCCCTGGGTGAAGCGCCGCTCGTTGAGGATCCCGAGAAGAGCCTCGAGCACTAGGTCGTTCGCGTTCATGAACTCGTCGAGGTAGGCGAAGTCCGCGGTCACGAGCGAGTGGGAGGTGTCGTGCCAGAGCTTGCCTTCGTGGAACAGCTTGAGGTCCAGCCCGCCGAGGATCGTTTCAACGCGCGTACCCTGGGTGAACTGCGCTTTAAACGTGACGCCTTCGAAGTGGCTGAACACCGTATCTCCGTAGAGGGACTTGCCGGTGCCCGCGCGCGAAATCAGGAGCTGATGGCGGCGGGAGAGCAGCGCCAGGGCCGTTTGCTGCAGTAGCTGC
>CAZKZR010000396.1:0-3616 GCA_964557245.1 uncultured Anaerolineaceae bacterium
CCGCTACTGCACGCAGGACACGGAGATTGGCGGCCAGCTGATCAAGGCCGGCGATCGGGTCCTGATGTGGTATCTCTCGGCCAACCGCGACGAAGAGGTGTTCAAGGACCCGTATACGTTCGACATCACCCGCACGCCGAACGAACACCTCGCTTTCGGGATCGGCGAACACTTCTGCCTCGGCGCCGGCTTCGCGCGGAAGGAACTGAAGGTCATGTTCGAAGAGCTGTTCCGGCGGCTGCCCGATATCGAACTCGATGGTCCGGCGGAGCGGCTCCGCTCGAACTTCATCAATGGCATCAAGCATCTGCCGGTCCGCTTCACGCCCGAATCCTGAGAGCATCGGTCCGCATGGGCGGCCGCCTTCGTTCAGCCCTCCCGTTGCCGCGCGCGCCATGAGCTGACGGGGCGAGTGGTAAGGTCGCGGGGATGGACTGGAGATGGGGGATCGTGGCCCTTGGTCTGCTCGTGGGTGCGTGCGCGCCTCAAAGCGATGCGGTTGGCACGCCTGGGGCAGACCCGACTGAGCCGGCCGTCCATGCGTTGCCCGACGGGCCGGGAATACCCACGGATGTGCGGTGTGAATGGGCACGAACCCGCCGAGTGACCGACGGCGACACCATCCGTGTGGATTTCGAAGGCGGGCTAACCAACCAGCCCGTCCGTTATATCGGTATCGATACGCCAGAGACGCAGGCTCCAGGCGTCCCGGTGCAGCCCCGGGGGCCAGAGGCTGCGCGCGAAAACGCGGCGCTCGTCGCGGGCCGCCGCCTCTGTCTGGAAAAGGATGTCTCCGAGCGAGACCGGTATGACCGGTTCCTTCGCCACGTCTGGCTCGAGAACGGCACGCTCGTGAACGAGAGCCTGGTCCTGGCCGGCCTTGCGACCGTTGATACCTTTCCGCCGGACGTGAAATATGTGGAGCGGTTTGTCGAAGCCCAGGCTGTGGCCCGCGAAGCGGGTCGGGGAGTCTGGGCGGCCTCGCGCTAGGGCATCCTCATTGCCGCGGGATTGGACGCGGTGTGGAGCGCTTTGAGCAATTCGTGCGATGGCACCAGCACGCCGATCTCCGGCTCGATCCCTTCCAGCGCACGGAGGACGGGGCGCACGACCTCTCGCAGATCCTCCTTGCCGATAGTGGAGAGGACGTGGTGCGCTCCCTCGCGGAACCATGGTGAGTGCGAGTGTTCGAGCATCCCGTGGAGCACCGGCTCCAGGGCGCCGCGGCCAATCGTGGCGAGCGCTTCCGCCGCCAGCCAGCGGACTCCGGGCAACTCATCAACCAGTGCCTGTACCAGCGCGTGGATGGCTCGCTCGTCGCGGATAATGGTGAGTGCTTTCGCCGCTTCCCAGCGGGCGTGACTGTTGCCGTGTTCGAGCTTCGCGACCAGCCCCGGAACGGCTACGTAACCCGCTGTTACCAGGGCGACCCTGGCATTGTGCCGGATGGTGCCCTCCTCGTTTCCCAGCTGTTCGAGTAACAGAATGAGCCGCTCCTGCGCCGCTTTCGGCGCCTCGGCTACCGTGGTCATGTATCTACCTCCTCATTCCACCGTACACCCGGCGCCAGGAAAGCTCGGCAGGGGCGCGGCGTCGGTTGAGACGGTGACGGCGTAGACTTCCGCGCCATGGATAACTCGCCCGCCCCCGCGATACCAGCCCGCCCGAAGAACGTCGTTGTGGTCCTTCTCGACAGCCTGAACCGGCACATGCTGGGAAGTTACGGCGGCAAGGAGTTCGCGACTCCGAACCTGGACTCCTTCGCCGCGAGCGCATTGCGATTCGAAAAGCACTATGCCGGCTCGTTGCCCTGCATGCCGGCGCGGCACGACATCCTTTGCGGTGCGCTGGATTTCCTCTGGCGTCCCTGGGGTTCGATCGAGATCTGGGAGAATGCCATCACGCATCACCTGCATCGGGCGGGCGTGACGTCGCAGCTGATCTCTGATCATCCCCACCTGTTCGAGCTTGGGGGCGAGAACTACCACGTGGACTTCAGCGCCTGGGACTACCAGCGCGGCCACGAAGGCGACCTCTGGAAGACACGTCCCGACCCGAGCTGGCTGGGCGCGCCGGGATTTGGGCGCGGCTGGATGCCGTACGACAACTCGCGCGGCTATTTCCACGGCGAAGAAGAGTTCCCGGGGCCGAAGACGATGGCGGCGGCCGCGAAATGGATCGATGACAACGCCAACGCCCACGACCGGTTCTTCCTGTTCATCGATGAATTCGACCCGCACGAGCCGTTCGACACGCCGGAGCCGTACGCGAGCATGTACGACGACACGTGGGAAGGCGCCCACCTTATCTGGCCGCCGTACCATGCCGCCGCCCAACGTAAGGGCGTCCTCAACGAGCGCCAGGCTTTTCAGGTACGCGCACAGTACGGCGGCAAGCTGACCATGATCGACAAATGGTTCGGAAAGGTGATCGAAGCCCTCGAGCGCAACAACGCCCTCGATGACACGGCAGTCATCCTTTGCACCGACCACGGCCACTACCTGGGCGAACGCGACATCTGGGGAAAGCCGGCGGTGCCAATCTACGAACCGCTCGGACACATCCCGTTGATGATTCGCTGGCCGGGAATTGAAGCGGGGACCACAGGCGCGCTGACGACGAGCGTGGACATCTTCGCCACCCTCTGCGACGTCTTCTCGGTCGAGCCGGAGCATCGCACCCATGGCAAATCGCTCGTGCCGCTCATCACTGGCGAGGCGAAAGCCGTCCGAGAATGGGCCCTTCTCGGCGTCTGGGGGCGGGAAGTCCACATCGTGGATGAGGAAGCGAAGTACGCGCGCGCTCCCGAGAGCGGCAATTTCCCAATCTCGATGTGGAGCAACCGCTGGACCACCATGCCGGTGCACATCCCGAATGCGCCGCCGAATCTCCCGAAGCCGGATGAACGGGCGTACCTCGATCGCATGCCGGGGACGCGTGTCCCGGTGATCCGCCAGCCGTTCCAACCCGGAGACATGCTTCCCCACTGGGCGAGCACTCGCTTCACCGGCAACCACCTCTTTCAGCCCGCGAAGGATCCGGATGAGGAGGAGAACCTCGCCGGTCGGCCGCTCGAACGTGAATTGGCCGACAAACTCCGCCAAGCGCTCCTATCGATTGAGGCGCCAGATGATCAGCTCGTCAGGCTTGGACTCAGCTAGCCGCTCCATCCCAGCCGAACTCCACGAGCCGCTCTCCGGCGAAAAACGCTTCGATTCCCTTCCGCACATACGGGACCGTGTTCTTCGGGAGCGATCCCGCCGGCACCCAGGTCAACTCGCTGCACTTCTCCGGCTCGCGGTTTTCCGGCGTACCGGACCATTCACTGACCGCGAAGAAGAAGTCGATGCGTTCCGTCTCCGCCATGCGGTGCATGACCAGGGCGAAGGACAAGGCTTCTTCGGCGAGATCTATCCCTACTTCTTCGGCGGCCTCCCGAATTGCCGCCTCCCGTACCGTCTCACCGCCCTCAAGGTGGCCGGCCGGCACGCTGTAGTTGCCGTCTTCGTAGCCAGTGTTGGCGCGGCGAAGGAGCAAGACGTTGCCGTTCCGGATGAGCAACAGGTGCACGGCGACGACAGCGCAGTTGCGATCGCTCACTGCCATCAGGGTGTTG
>CAZKZR010000397.1:0-3599 GCA_964557245.1 uncultured Anaerolineaceae bacterium
AAATCAAAAGCCGCAATCCAGTATCAGATTGGGTATTCCTTCACGATCGCCTTGGCGATGACGGTCTTCTGAATGTCGCTCGTGCCTTCGGCGATGATCATCAGGGGCGCATCGCGGTAGTAGCGCTCCAGCGGCAGTTCCTTGCTGTAGCCGACGCCGCCGTGGATGCGGAGAGCATCGAGAGCGCATTCGTTGGCGATTTCGGTGGCGTAGAGCTTGGCGATGCCGGCGTCGAGGTCGCTGCGGACGCCGGAGTCTTTCTTGCGCGCGGCATCGAGGGTCAGGAGGCGGGCGGCGCGGATTTTCACGAGCATTTCAGCGAGGCGGAGCTGCTGTGCCTGGTGTTCGAAAATGGGCTTGCCGAAGGCTTCGCGCTTCTGGGCATAGCGGATGGAGTCATCGAACGCGGCCTGGGCGACGCCGACCCCACGGGCGGCGACGTTGATCCGGCCGACTTCGAGGGCGCTCATGATGTGCTGGAAGCCGCTGCCTTCCTTGCCGCCGAGGAGCTGCGTTGCGGGAACGCGGCAGTCGTCAAAGGTGAGCTCGGTGGTTTCGACGCCCTTGTAGCCGAGCTTTTCGAGGCGGCGGCCCGGCGTGAAACCGGGAGTGCCCGCATCGACGAGGAAGGCCGAGATGCCTTTGTGGCGAGGGTTCGTGGTCGGGTCGGTCTTGGTCATGGCGAGGTAGACGCCAGCGCGGTGACCGTTCGTGACCCACATCTTCTGGCCGTTGATGACATAGTCGTCGCCGTCGCGCTTGGCGGTGGTCTTGATGGCCTGGGCATCGGAGCCGGCGTCGGGCTCGGTGATGGTGAGCGCGCAGCGGATCTCTGGTTCAACGAGCCGCGGGAGGTACTTCTTCTTCTGTTCTTCGGTGCCGTATTCGCTGATGGCGTAACCGACGAGGACGTGGGTGTTGATGATGCCGGCGAGGCTCATCCACCCGCGGGCGAGTTCCATGCAGACGCCCGCGTAGCACTCGAAGTTGAGATCGAGGCCGCCGTACGCCTCGGGAATCTTGATCCCGAAGAGACCCATTTCGGACATGCCCTTAAGCAGGGGCTCGGGAAATTCGTCAGCGTGTTCGAACTCGCTGGCGACCGGCTTCACTTCGCGGTCGACCCATTTTCCGACGTTGGAGACGATCTCCTGGGCGAGCGGATCTGCGATATCGGCTGCGTAATCTCGTGCCATGTGTGGTGATACCTGTGGGGAGTGTGCAGGCCAGTATCGCCGATAGGGGGTCTACGGACGAAGCGGCGAAGCTATGCATCCCAAGGTCCGTACCACAGGTGGGTGGGTCGGCTGTGTCTTTGAGTTCCCGGCGTTCCCTCGTGGTTCCGGGTACACTCAAGATGTGAAGAACGAGTTCACGGCGATTATCCAGCAGGAGGACGGCTGGTTTCTGGCCTTCTCCCCCGAGATGCCATCGGCCAACGGGCAGGGGCGCACGCGCGAAGAAGCCCTGGAAAGCCTCGCAGCGTCGATAGACCTGCTTCTCGCGGACTTGCGAGAAGAATCGCTCACTGCGTATCCGCCGGATGTGGATCGGGCAGTCGTTAGAGTCGGTTGAAGCGCGGCGACCTTATTCGGCACCTGCGGGAGCACGGATGCGAACTGCGACGGGAAGGCTCTCTGCACTCGCTGTGGTGGAACCCCGGCAATGGAGTGCGTGAGCCGATACCCCGCCACAACGAGATCCCAGACCTCCTGGTGCGCAAAATCTGCCGGCGGTTGGGCGTGACGCCGCCGAAGTAACAGCAGCGCTCGCCTCGGGAGGCGAGCGCTGCTCGGGCTCACGGACCTTAGAGGGTGGTCATCCCGGTGCGCGGAGCGCCGACGAGAATGGCCATATTGCCGTCAGGGTGGCGGTTTTCGTACATGAGCTGGTGGCAGTCACCAGTCTCGTTGAACGCGAACGTGCGCGAGAGGCAGGGGTCGATCTTGCCTTCGAGGACGAGGTCGTTGAAGGCGTTCGACTGCTCGTCGTTGGCGAAGTGCGAGCCCTGCAGGCGCTTCTGGCGCATCCAGAGGTAGCGAAGGTCGACGTCAGCGTTGTAGCCCGTGGTGCCGGCGCAAATGACGATCATCCCGCCCGTATCGCAGACGAACTGCGAGGTGGGAATGGTGTCCTGGCCGGGGTGCTCGAAGATGATGCGCGGGTTTTTGCGCTCGCCGAGGACGTCCCAGATGGCTTTGCCGAAGGCGCGGGCGCCGGCGGTGAACTTCGCGGTGGGCGCCGGGTCATCCCAGTTGGGCAGACGGCCCCAGTGGTCGAAGTCCTTGCGGTTGATACAGCCGACGGCGCCGAGGCGCTTGCAGAAGTCGATCTTGTTGTTGTTGGAGATTACCGCGATGGGCTTCGCGCCCACGTTGGCGGCGAGCTGGATGGCCATGGAGCCAAGGCCGCCGGCGCCGCCCCAGACGAGGACGACATCGCCTTCGCGGACGTTGTGCGGAGGCCACCCGAAGAGCATGCGGTAAGCAGTCGCGCCGACGAGCGTGGGGGCGGCAGCCGCTTCCCAGCTAAGGTGCTTTGCCTTGGGCATGCACTGGTGCGCTTCAACCTTGGTGAACTGGGCGAAGGAGCCCCAGGTGGTTTCATAGCCCCAGATGCGGAAGCTCGGGCTGTACATCGGGTCTTCGCCGGCGAGCACTTCGGGGGCGTGGACATCCCAGGTGCCGCAGTGGACGACGACTTCGTCTCCGACCTTGATGTTGGTGACGTTCGCTCCGATCTTCCAGACGATGCCCGAGGCATCGGAGCCGCCGATGTGGTGGTCCCAGGGGTCGCCGCCCTTCTGGCGGGCTGCGATGACATCGACGGGTGAGCCGAGACCGGCCCAAACGTTGTTGTAGTTGACGCCGGCCGCCATGACGTAGACGAGAGCTTCGTCGGGGCCGATTTCGGGGACTTCGATGACTTCCTGCTGGAAGGCCTTATGGGGCTCGCCGAAGCGTGACTGGCGGATCACCTGGGCGTGCATTTGGGAAGGGACGTGGCCCAACGGAGGGGCTTCGCCGACTTCGTACAGGTCTTTCAGTGTTTCGGTGGTCATTCCGGCTCCTCGGGGGCGCGTAAGGCATGGCTTCGCGCGGCGATTCATGCTTCTTTAGCCGGATGGTACCGCACCGGTATCGACCCGGAAAGCAACAAAACGTTGAGCCATAGTCGATGGCTATGGCTCCCGGACGGGCAATTCGCCAGCTCCCCCGGCGCTTCTATAGCAGGCGTCCACAACCTCGTGGGCCCGCAGCGCCGTTCGAAAATCGGGAAATGCGGGGCGTCCTTCGAGGACACAGCGAAGGAAACTGAGGTCTTCGTACATGCCGAGCCGGGCGAGGTTCGCCTCTTCGCCATGGATTGCAGTTATCTCGCAATAGCGGTCAAAGACCTCTTCGGCGGACATTTCGGTGACCGGACCAGAGCGTCCTTGCACGCGGATGGAGCCGATGAAGTCGTGGTCGGTGGCGAAGTAGCCGCCTTCGAAGAAGACTTCCAGGTGGCGCGTAGAGGGCCGGTCATCCAGCGAATGCCAGACTGAGCTGAGCGAGGTTTGATGGCCTCCGGCGTGCTGGAACGTGGCAATGGCGACG
>CAZKZR010000398.1:0-3599 GCA_964557245.1 uncultured Anaerolineaceae bacterium
ATCAAGATCCCTAAAGTCTTCTGGGACCAGACCCGTCGGCGCGTTCTCACTACCGAGTTCATCGAAGCGACGAAAATCTCCGATATTGAGGCGCTGGTCGCTGAGAGCATCGACCCGAACCAGGTCGCGCTCATCATGACCGAGGCCTACTGCGAGCAAATCCTGATTCACGGCTTCTTCCACGCGGATCCGCACCCTGGAAACCTGTTCGTTTTGCCCGGTCCGATCGTTGTCTTTTTGGATTTCGGTCTCTCGAAAGAGCTGCCCGAGTCGTTTCGGCGCAATTACGCCAAGCTGATCATGGCTCTTATCAGCCAGGACGACCAGGAAATGGTCGAGGCGTTCCGCGCTATCGGTTTCAAGACGCGCAGCGAAGACCCTGAATCTCTCGTTGCGCTCGGTCGTTCCTTCTTCGAATACGGCGGGACTGACAACAAGCCCTACGTAGACCAGGACGTGATGCCCGAGGTCAACGAGCGGCTATCCCGCATTCTCCAAGCGAACCCCGTCACAGAGATCCCAGGCGATATCCTGCTCATTTTCCGCGTTCTCGGCTTGATGAGCGGCCTCCAGAAGCGGCTCGACAGCCGCGTCGACGTCATTGAGACGATCACGCCCTATGCGGAAGGCGAAGCGCGAAAGCTCGCCGAACTCGCCGCCGGTGACGCTGCGGGCTAAACCGTTTGCGATGCATTTGGAATGCATCGCTCCGTACCGTTGGGGCTCAGGGGATTGGCCGGGCACTACCTTGGAAGTCCGCCGAACGCTGCGCATGGCGATTCAGGCTGGCCTTCGCGGATTCCGCCCCGCAACTCGCGCCTCGGGACTCTGAAGACTCAACCGAAAGTTCGGACTTTGCATACGCGCGCGTGCAGTGCCATGCCCGGCCCGCCGGAGCATCGCGCGCCGGAATGGGACTTCGTTTGAACAAGCTCGCGCCCACGTTTCTCCTTGCCGCTGCCGTCCTTGCAGTCGGCGCAAGCTCCGCCTGCGGCGGAGACGACGATGACTCGAATTCTGGAGACGTCCCGGCGACGTTGAAGGACTTCTCGATCACGCTCGATTCCAACTCGGCCCCCCAGGGCGAAACAACCTTCAAGCTTAAGAACGATGGTCCCTCCCAGCACGAATTTGTCGTCTTCAAAACCGACCTTGATGCGGCAAAGCTCCCGTACGACGACAAGACGTTCACCGTCAACGAAGACGCCAGCGAACTGAAAAAGATCGATGAGAAGGAGGCCATAGACCCGGGTAAGTCGACCAGCCTCGAAGCGAACCTGCCTCCTGGCCATTACGTACTCATCTGCAACATCCCAACGCATTACCAGCAAGGCATGCGAATCAACTTCACGGTGAATTAGGCGGGGGGACTCAAATGACCTGGCGTGGTTGGATAGCGATCGTCGCGGCAACGGGAATTCTGTTTACGACCTACCTGACGGTGCTCTCCGCGGCCGGGCTCGGAGACTTTTCCGGGGGTGGCGGCGTTGTTGCCACCCCCCAACCGGAAGGATCCCCCGCGCCCGCACCGACGGGAGACGGCGGCCTCGTCGTCGTCGCGAAGGACATCACGTTTTCGCCGGAACACCTCACGGCCAAGGCTGGGCCGGCAACCGTCACGCTGAGGAACGAAGACGGGACCTTGCACAACATCCACGTCTTCAAAGGCGACGATGCCAGCGGACAGTCGCTCGGGGCGACTCAGCCTGAATCCGGCCCGTCTACATCGACGCTGGACGTGACGCTCGAGCCGGGGACGTACTTCTACCAATGCGACATCCACCCGTCGCAGATGCAAGGAACAATCAAGGTGACGGCGGGTGGCGGCGCACCGGCTCAGTAGAGCCGATTCGCGATGTCCTTGTTCAACCCTGCCTCGATGGCTTCCGCCGGCACTTGCAGCTTGAGCTGGTCGCGCATCACCTCACCGAGCGATGCCAGGCTGGAAGCGTCGACCCAGTTCTCCGAATCCCAGAGGTTCGAACGCACAACGCACTTCGAGCAGTGGAAAAACACCTCTTCCACCGTTACCACGAGCGCTAGCTGCGCCGGCCGCTCTTTGACCGCGAGGTCCGTCAGCAGCCACTCGTCGGTTACAAGCTGCGCGGCGCCATTCACGCGCAGGCTCTCCGATCGTCCCGGGACCATGAAGTAAACCGAAACGCGACCATTCGCCAGGATGTTGCGGAAGGTATCAGCGCGGCCGTTGCCAGGCCTGTCCGGAATCGCCAGCGTTTTCTCATCGAGGACCCGCACGAAGCCCGCCGGATCGCCTTTGGGCGAAATGTCCATGTTGCCGGAGGAGTCGTACGTAGCAATCAAGCAGAACGGGCTCTTCCCGATATAGGCGGCCGAATGAGGGTCGATGAATGAGAGCGATTTGTCCCATACTCCCGATGCGCGGGGCTCCGCGATCACGTCGCGCAGCGCGGCCTCATTGGCTATGACGTTCGTGAACGGCGGCATGCGGCATTCCGGGCGCGAATCGGCGCCACCTGCATCGTCAAGGAAACGCGATGTCGATCGCAAGCACGGCGGTCGGAAACCCTGGTGTGGTTAGAAGGCTGTCCCGAAAATCGCGTTGAACAGACCTGTCACGGCATCTCCGCCGAGATAGAGCAGCGCCCCCGCCTGGATTGCGACGATGAGTCCCAGGGCGCCGACGAGCAGGTTGCTCGCCATGTTCCGCCGCCGGCGGATAGCGCGGGCTTCTTTCTCCAAGCGCTCCAGTTCATGGCGGAAGAACGCACGGTCGTACTCGCGGCGCAGTTCCGGCTTCGAAAGTACGGCGTAGGCCTCGTTCAGGCGTTGCATGGCCTGGCGGTACGTCTCGTCGTCTTCCGATTGCTTCATCAGGTCATCGGAAAGCCGGGCATACGCGTTCTCGATCCCCGAAAGATCGGCTTTCGGCGGCAAGCTCAATACCGCGTAGTAATCCATCAGCTTCGCGTCAGACACACTCCGCCTCCCTACCATCTACAAACGGCTGTCGCCACGTGAACATGAGGGGGCGAAGCGGAGAATTTACTTAGCGCAGAGCCCATCGAGGAAGTAACGCACCTGCCGGAGCGGCGCCGCCTTATCGATGTCCGCCCCACCGAACACATGGGCAAGGATGAACATGTTCAGGATCCCGGTGATGGCGGTTGCACACGTCGCGACACCGTCCCGCCGCAGCACGGCCGTCTCCATGCCACGCGCCAGGATCCCGTCCAGCGGGTGCCGCACGCGCTCGCCGAGTGCCTGCGAGAACTCGGCCATCGGCACGCCGCCGAGTCCGAACACTTCGCGCAGCACGAGTGCGATGATCTCCTCCTGCTGCAGGAAATGGTCGAGGTAGCTCTCGCAGAACGCCATCACCTGTTCTTCAACCGGCGCCTCGGCCGGCAGGTGTGATCGAATGCTTTCCGCCATCTCCTCCATGATCTGGCGGACGATGCCCGCGTAGAGGCCCTCTTTCGAGCCGAAGTAGTAGTAGATCATCGGCTTCGTCGTCTGGGCGTCTTCGGACACTTCGCGGAGCGACGTCGCCGCGAACCCCTTCTGTGAAAAGTGGCGCAGCGCACTCGCGAAGATGCGATCGCGAACCTCGGCCTCGC
>CAZKZR010000399.1:0-3591 GCA_964557245.1 uncultured Anaerolineaceae bacterium
GGGCTTCACCAAGGTCCTGGAAGTCCAGGGCGTTGGCTACCGCGCGCAAATGCAGGGTTCGAACCTGCAACTCGCGCTCGGCTTCTCCCACCCGGTGGTGGTCGCGCCGCCCGCCGGCATCACCTTCGTCGTCGAAGGCCCCCGCGTCAGCATCCAGGGCATCGACAAGGAGAAGGTGGGCCAGGTCGCCGCGAACATCCGCAAGCTGCGTCCCCCGGAGCCCTACAAGGGCAAGGGCATCCGCTACTCCGGCGAACGCGTTCGCCGCAAGGCCGGTAAGGCCGGGAAGGTTGGCAAGTAATGGCTAAGGCAACGTCCGTTCTCGCCCGCACCCGGCGCCACGCCCGCGTCCGCAAGAGCGTTTCCGGCACGCCGGGCCGCCCGCGCCTGAACGTCTTCCGCAGCTCCCAGCACATCTACGCGCAGGTCATTGATGACCTCGCGGGGCACACTCTCGCCGCCGCCAGCGATGCCGATAAGGCACTCGCGGGCGATATCAAGGGCAAGTCCAAGAGCGAGCGGGCCGCCATCGTCGGCAAGGCCATCGCCGAACGCGCCAGGGCCAACGGGGTCTCCCTCGTTGTCTTCGACCGCGGTGGCTACAAGTACCACGGCCGCGTGCAGGCATTGGCCGATGCCGCCCGCGAAGCCGGATTGGGGTTCTAAATGGCTGACAACGACCGACGAGATTCACGCGACCGCCGCGACCGCGACAACCGGAACGATGGTGGCGATGAACTCACAGAGAAAGTCATCTACATCAACCGCGTTGCCAAGGTCGTCAAAGGCGGCCGGCGCTTCAGCTTCAGCGCCCTCGTCGTCGTCGGCGATGGCCAGGGCAGCGTCGGCGTCGGCCTCGGCAAGGCGAACGAGGTGCCCGAGGCAATCCGCAAGGGTTCGACCCAGGCCCGCCGCGGCATGATCAAGATCCCGATGCGGGGCGGCACCATCGCCCACCCGGTGTGGAACCGCTTCTCTGCCGCCAAGGTCATGATGAAGCCGGCCAGCCACGGAACGGGCGTTATCGCCGGTGGCGCCGTCCGCGCCATCATGGAAGCAGCTGGCGTCACTGATGTGCTCGCCAAGACGTTCGGGAGCCGCAACCCCGTCAACGTCTCTCGAGCCACCATCGAAGGCCTCTCTTCCCTGCAGGACCCGACTGGCGCCCGCGCCCGGCGGCTCGCGATTGCGAAGGGAGACGCCTGATGGCCACGTTCGAAGTGACCTGGCGCAAGAGCGCCATTGGCTATAACAAGGACCAGAAGGACACCATCCGGCGGCTCGGCCTTCGCAGGCTGAACCAGTCCGTCGTGTTGGAAGATACCCCCGCTCACCGGGGAATGGTCCACAAAGTTTCCCACCTCGTTGATATCGTGGGAGAAGCGAAATGAGTATCGGTGCAGAAGAGCTTCGCCCACCGCGAGGCGCAACCCATTCCAAGAAGCGCATCGGCCGCGGCAATGCCACCGGCCAGGGAACCTATGCCGGTAAGGGACTGAAGGGCCAGAAGCAGCGCTCCGGCAAGAACTTGCCGTATGACGCCTTCGAAGGCGGCCAGTTCCCCATGTCCCGCAAGTTCCACGTCCTGCGCGGCTTCAACAACAAGTGGCGCATCGAATTCCAGCCGGTGAACCTCGCCGCCCTGGAACGCTTCGCCGCGGACAGCTCGGTCACGCCGGAGAGCCTCCGCGCCGCCGGGGTCCTCCGCAACCTCAACTCGCCGGTCAAGGTCCTCGGCAACGGCGACCTGACCAAGAAGCTCAACGTCAGCGCCCACCGCTTCAGCGAATCAGCTCGCTCGAAGATTGAGGCGGCGGGCGGGACCTGCACCCTCATCACCGCGGCTGAAGAGACAAAGGAAAGCTAAATGACCGCACAACCCGCACAGCGGCCCCGCCTGTTGCAGGCCATGGTGGACGCCTTCCGTCAGGAAGACGTGCGGAAGAAGCTCGTCTTCACGCTGGCGATGCTCGTCATTTTCCGATTCGTCGCGCACGTGCCGATCCCGAACGTCGACCGCGACGCGCTGAAGCAGGCGTTCGAGGGCAACGCGCTCCTCGACTTCCTGAGCATCTTCTCCGGCGGTGCGCTCCAGAACCTCAGCGTCGCGGCGTTGGGTGTGTACCCGTATATCACGGCGTCGATCATCATCCAGATCCTGACCCCGCTCGTTCCCTCGTGGCGCGCGCTCTCAGAGGAAGGCGAACAGGGACGCCGCAGGCTCCAGGTCATCACCCACTGGATCGCCGTGCCTATGGCCTTCGTCCAGGGCTACGGGCAGATCATCTTCATCAATAGCCAGAGCGGCGGCGATGTGGTGCAGAACTTCGGCCTGGACCACCCGATCGGTACGCTCGCCACGCTGCTCACGCTCTCCGCCGGCACGATGTTCCTGGTCTGGCTCGGAGAGCTCATTACCGAAAACGGCATCGGCAACGGTGTCTCGGTCATCATTTTCGGCGGCATCGTCGCCCGCCTTCCCAGCCTCATCCCGAACATCACCACGCAGTCCATCATCGCCACCGCGGCGTTCGTCGGCTTCGCCATCGGCCTCATCTTCCTCGTGGTGTTCTTCCAGGAAGCCCAGCGGAAAGTGCCGGTGCAGTACGCGCGTTCGGCCTTCCGGGGCGGAAGAATGTATCGCCAGCAGGGCCAGAGCCACATACCGCTGCGCGTGAACATGGCGGGCATGAT
Organism: uncultured Anaerolineaceae bacterium; assembly: GCA_964557245.1. Classification (GTDB taxonomy): domain Bacteria; phylum Chloroflexota; class Dehalococcoidia; order Tepidiformales; family Tepidiformaceae; genus Amarobacter. The sequence continues at coordinate 2,695 of CAZKZR010000399.1, forward strand.
CCCGCTCATCTTCGCCTTCTCGATCATGATCCTTCCGCCAATCCTGGCGTCCTATTTCGCCGACTCCGGCGGATGGGTCGAAAGTGTAGCTGACTTCGTCGTCCGGAACTTCCAGGGCGGGCGCGGCGGCGGCGGTAGCGGCGTCTACTGGCTCCTGCTGTTTGCCATGGTCGTGGGCTTCACGTTCTTCTACACGATGGTGCAGTACCAGCAGCAGCAAATTGCGAAGAACCTCCAGCGCCAGGGCGCGTTCATTCCCGGCATTCGCCCCGGGGCGCCAACTGAGGCCTACCTCATCCGCGTCGTCACGAGGATCACGTGGGCCGGAGCGTTCTTCCTCGGGTTCGTTGCTGTGCTGCCGTTCTTCATCGGCCTGCTGACTGACGTCCGCGCCCTCACGATCTCCACCACCGGCTTCCTCATCGTGGTCGCCGTGGTCCTCGACACCATGAAGCAACTCGAAGCGCAACTCCTGATGCGCAACTACGAAGGGTTTATTCGATAACGTGTACATCGTTCTGCTTGGACCACCGGGTGCCGGCAAAGGCACGCAGGCGCAGCGCATCGCGACCGCGACGAAACTCGTCCATATCTCCACGGGCGATATGTTCCGGGAGAATGTGAAGAACGAAACGCCGCTCGGCAAACTCGCCAATGAGTACATGTCGAAGGGCGACCTCGTGCCGGACGAAGTCACCATCAAGATGCTCGTTGAGCGCATCTCCCGGGATGACGCGAAGGCCGGCGCGATGTTTGATGGCTTCCCGCGCAACGTGGTCCAGGCTGAAGCGCTCGATACCGCCCTCAAGGCAGAGGGCGCGAAAGTAGATTTCGCGTTGCTCATCTCCGTGCGCGACGAAGAGCTGGTGGCGCGCCTCGGCGGGCGCTGGATCTGCC
>CAZKZR010000400.1:0-3590 GCA_964557245.1 uncultured Anaerolineaceae bacterium
TACGCACCGGGGTGGCTGCGATCGTGGATGTCCTGGAGACCTACGCTTGAACGCTCAACACCTTGGACCCCTGAAGCTGACGCTGAAGCTCGAGGAGTGGCCGCTCAAGGTGCCGTTCCGCATCACCGGGCACACCTGGGAGAGTCTCACGGTCGTCGTCGTCACTCTGGCCTGCGGTGGCAAGGAAGGCCGCGGCGAAGCCGCTGGCGTGTTCAACAAGGGCGATGTGCCCGCCGGCATGGTCGAAAGAATCGAAGCCGTGCGAGCGCAGATCGAAGCCGGCCTGTCGCGTGAATCGCTACGCAGCCTGCTGCCGCCCGGTGGCGCACGCAATGCCGTCGCCAGGCTGCTGCCGGCCTCGGTTGTCCGTAGCTTCGAACGCCGCCTCGTCCTCGCCGGAGAGCCCATCAGCCTCCACGCCTTCGTCGCCGTCCAGATCACCGCCGTCGTGTTCGCCGGGCTGGTCCTTCTGTCGGGCTTCAAGTCCGTCCAGACAGCGGTCCAGGCGCTCGGCGTGATTGCCGTGGCCCTCTTGCTTGCGCTGCTGCCAACCTACTGGCTGCACCTTCGCGTGGCGGCACGCAAACGGGCTATCCTGAAAGCACTCCCCGATGCCGTCGACCTCATTGTCACGACCGTGGAAGCAGGCCTGGCCCTCGACGCCGCACTCGCTGAAGTTGGCCGCGAAACGCGCGGCCCCCTGGGCGAAGAACTTCGGCTCACCGTCCGCGAAACCACCCTTGGCCGTAGCCGCCGTGACGCCCTCGCCCGCCTCAATGATCGAACGCAGGTGGCCGAGCTCCGCACCTTCGTGCAGGCAATCGTGCAGGCTGAACAAACGGGCATTCCTGTTGGCCAGGTGCTGCGCACGCAAGCAGCGCAGATCCGCTTGAAACGGCGTCAACGCGCCGAAACAGAAGCACAGCGGGCGCCGGTGAAAATGGTGGTTGTCCTTGCCCTGCTCGTGCTCCCGGCGATGCTCCTGCTCGTTATCGGCCCGGCCGTCATCCGCATGGGCGACCAGCTCTAGACTCGAGGTCAGGCTGCCCGCAGCTCACCTGGTTCCGCCCGCCGGTAGTCCTCGAGCCTGGGCACGACCGCCTCTCGTGCTGTCGCTATCTCGGCCGCGCGGTAGCTCCGAAGGGTCATCCGAGCCTGGAGCACCGAAAACGGCAGCAGCAGCGGGACGAATAACACCGGCGACTCCATCGTCCCCATGAGATGTCCCATCCCGACCGCTAAATATGCACCGGCGAAGACCCCGCCGACCAACATCCAGTCGGCGCGCGTCTGAGGCTCGACCGGGCACTTCCTGCCGAGCCGGACATTCAGAAACGCCTGCGCGAAAGAAGCCACCGACCGCACAACGGTCAGCGGAACGAACAGCCAGCCCAGAGGACCCATGAACATGAGCACCCCCCATAGAGCGACCAGCGACCCAATCCGGCAGTTGGCTGAAACGCGCCAATCCCAGCGGGACTCGAACGACCGAAGTTGTGCGACCACTACAGCTACGTTCGGCCGGCCCCCGGCAGTTCGTCAGTCGGGATTAGCCCTCGCGCCCGGGCTGCAAACCCTTGAGAGCTTCGTTCCACCGCGTCAATCTCAAGAGGCTGTTTCTGATCCCTGGCGTCCCCGGCGCCATTAGTTAGTTGACACTTTCGTAAGTGATTCCTTACGCTCCGCGCGTGGATGCGGCCTTGCAGGCAATTGTCGAACCGCGGCGGAGAGAGATTCTGCGACTCGTCTGGTCTCAGGAGTTGCGCGCCGGCGAGATTGCCGAGCACTTCGGGGACGCGGTCACACGTCCCGCCATCTCCCAGCATCTTCGGGTTCTCCGCGAGGCGGGATTGCTGACCGAACGAAGAGACGGCACCCGCCGCCTTTACCGCGCCCGGCCGGAAGGTCTCGCCGAGGTCCGCGACTACTTCGCATCACTTTGGGACGCCTCGCTCGAGCGACTGAAGGCCGCCGCCGAGTCCGAAGCCAGGAAGGAAAACTAACTTGCAACAGGCGCCGACTGCACACGCTATCGAACGGGAACTGCGCATCGAGGCGCCGCCGTCCGTGGTATACAGCCACTTCGTCGAGCCCGAGAAGCTGGTGCGCTGGATGGGCCGGGACGCAACGGTCGATGCCCACCCCGGCGGGGATTTCTTCGTCGACTACAACGGCTTCGATCGCATGCGCGGACGCTTTGTCGAATTGGTTCCCGAGCGTCGCATCGTCTTTACATGGGGCTGGGCGACACTGGGGACGCAGACGCCTCCGTTCGCCAGCACAGTTGAAGTAACGCTGACCCCTGATGGCAGCGGCACTCTGCTTCGGTTGGTCCACTCGGGATTCGATGGCGCGGACGAAGTGGAAGGGCATAGCAAGGGCTGGGACGTCTTCCTCCCGTTCCTCGCTGAGGCAGCCCGCACTGGCGATTCTGCCCAGCCGTTGCCAGGTTCCTTGAACGACTCGGGACGCGCGGCGGCCCGTCTCAACGCGCTCCTTTGCGACCTCCGGTACTTCATCGAAGGCGCTGATGATCCGATTTGGTCGCGAACCTGTCCCGGTTCCGGCTGGCCCATCGGCGTCACGGCTCAGCACGCCGTCAGTCACCTCGTCCTTGTCCAGATGGCCGCGCTCGTCGCCGCTGGCGAACGCCCACCAGTGGCCGACTTCACGATTGAAGCGCGAGACTCCATGAACGCCGAAACGGCCGAAGCAAACACGCGCGTGAGCCGCGAGGACGTGCTCCGAGCGCTGCTGGCAGACGGTCCCGCCGCTGTCGAACAGCTCAAGGGCATCGATCCGGACCGCCTGTCACGGGCGCAACCGATGGCATTCGCTGACGGCGCTCCCGTAGCGGCATCGATGCTCATCCAGGGGCCGTTGCTGGAAGACCTTGCTGCGCACATCGAGGACATCCGAGCGGCCGCGGGCTAGAACGCATTGGATATCCCGATTGTGGCCGCCGCCATCAATGGCCTTGCGGAATCCAATCAGGATCTCTGCAGTCAGTCCATGACACGGCAACCCGGCTGGCGGACCTGCGTCCCTGATGAGGTTCGTGACGCGTCGGAGGGTGACCCATGGCAGTGGATGTAAGGTCCAGGATAGAAGTGAATCGGCCGCGGGACCAGGTAGCCGCCTTTCTCGAAGACCCGGCGAACGATCACCGATGGATTCGCGCCCTGGTGGAGCCAGCGCGCGTGCTCACCGATGGGCCGTTTGGCAACGGAACACGAGTACGGCGCGTTGCCCGGATGGCGGGTGCAAAGCTCGACTACACCACCGAAGTCATAGAGTACCGCCCTTCCGCAAAGACGGTGATGAAGACCGTGACGGGACCGCCCATGGTCGTGACGTATTCCCTCGCAGACTCGGCGGGCGGTACCGAAGTCACGGTTCGCAATGAGGGTGGTTCCGGACTGATGTTCCGTCTGTTCGGATGGTTGATGGGACGAATGGTGAGGTCACGGGTGGATGGCGATCTGCGCCGGCTGAAACAGGTGCTCGAACAGGGCGATCAGGCGACTCAACGCGAGTCTTGATCACTCGCGGCGATCCAGGAATTCGTAGTTCGACCGACGACGCTCCCG